>JAILRZ010000129.1 GCA_024697845.1 Eubacterium sp.
TGTAAGACTTACGAACGGAGGTACAAACATATGAAAAGATTTTTTTTATTGATTTGCATGTTAACGCTTACACTTTCTCTTTCGGCATGTGGTGGAAGCGATTCCAAGGAAGAGAAAAAAGCTGAGACAACGACTAAGAAAGTTGAAAAAGAAACAACAACAGTAAAAGAGAAAGAAACTATAAATCCAAAGCAGGCGAAGTTGAGTTACGCTACAGTTAATGCACCGGATGGATGGAGTATTGTGGAAACCACGATTAATATGGCAAGACTGCAGCAGGATGGTGGAACAGCCGATATGAAGGTTTGGTGTTCAGCATTTACCAGTGCAGAAGAATTTGTTGATGGAGATATCTTAGGATTTAAAGAAAAAGAAAAAATAGAATTAAAAAAATTACAGATGGAAATCGGAGGAAGAACATACTTCGGTTATCATCCAAACAATGAAGATATTAAGTTTGTTCTTGCAACAGATGCTAAGAAAGGCTATGTAGAAGTCGATGGTGACGGGCTTACCATTGATGAAGCGAAAGCATTTATCGAAACAATTGAAGTTGTTGATAAAGAAGCAAAGTATTAAGAAAATTTTTGAAGGGCTGTGTAGAAAAGAATCTTTTCATTTCTCCGCAGCCCTTCTTTTTTATTGCTCTAAATTATTATTTACATAATGCACTTGTATAGTCGAATGGATCTTTCTGGTAATCAGGATTTACAACCTTCAGGATACATTGATATAAGTAGTTGTGTCCGTATTCATTGGTCATTAGATGTCTGTTGTACATTAGCTGTGCAATGGAATAAAGGGTATAATTACAGGTCTTCGTATATACATAGCTTCCGTCGTTTAGTTTTGCATAGGCACGAACCGCCATTGGTGTGGTAAACTCTTTGGCACTGCCGGAAGCAAATGCCAGTGTCATTGCATAACTGGTTGCATCGAAAGAATCCGAGTAAGAATGACTTAAAGCAATTTTTCCAGGGAAGGCTTTCACATATGGATGATCTTCCCGTACATAAATATCATCTTCATTGCAATAATCCCGCAGACAATAGATTAATCCGGATTCCACAACGGTTTTTCCGTTGATGCTTGGATCTACGGAATAGATGGCTCTAAATCCTTTCAGTGTTGCGCTAATCTGATATCCGTTCACTTCTAATCCCTGATTAACAACGGTTACAGTTTCTTTTGCCTCGGTAGTGGTTTCAATCGGTTTGGTAGTAGGTTCCGCAGTCGTTGGTTCAACCGTCGTTGGTTCTACCGTAGTAGGTTCCGCAGTCGTTGTTTCTACCGGCGTTACATCTTCAAGTCGAATAGAATTGAAATTGATAATTGTATCAGAATCAACGCCTTCCCCAAGCTCAAACATGATTTTGATTTTGTCCTGACTAACTTTATAGGTTCCGGTTAAATTGGTCGCTACCCCTGCAGGACAATCGGTGTATTGCTGGCCGGCAGTTCCGTTGGACAAGTCTTCTTTGATTCCGATGCGGGCATTCTTTGTTGGTGTTACATTGGCAGTTACTTTATAAGTGTGGCCGGCAGTAACATCGTCTGTGTAACTTGCCTGAATTAACCAGGTAACGCCTTTTGTATTTTCCCGAACTTTTACAGAGAATGCAGGAGAAGAACCGGTTTTGTAGGATGCTAAAGCATTGGACCAGGCACCGTAGTATAATCCCCATTTTCCGGAAACTGTCCATTGATCTGCTTCGCCGGTGGTATATCCATCAGAAACCGTTGTTGGTTCTTGAGTTGTCGGTTCTGGTGTGGTTGTTTCGTCTAATGCGGTCTGGTCAATTAGTGTCCAACGCTGATTGTTGTCATTTGTTAAAGCTTCCTGTGTTACTTTATAGCCGGCAGAAGAACCATTATCGGTCAGTGCGTATAAGCTGGCCTGGTTGATAATTCGATAAGTTCCATCAGCCACTTTTTCCAATCGGAAATTCTGTGCTTTATTGTTATTTAATTCCCAAGTCTGATACTGAACACCGGTGCCGGTGGAGCCGGATGGATTGTCGATTCCACGTCCGGTTGCGCACTTTGGTGACATAGTGTACCAGCCGGTTGTCTTCTTGGTGAATTTAAATTGTTGTGCATTGGAATGATTGATATCCCATGTCTGAAGTTTCAGACTGTTTTTATCTTCGCCGTTTGGAATGTCCAAACATCTTCCGGTAGCAACATTTTTAACAATATAGTAATGGTTGGAATTTACCGGAGATTCAGATGATTTAGATGGATTTGCCAATTCTACATCGTTTGAAACAGGTGTTCCGAAAAATGGATAATCATCATGCCATGTAAACATCTGCATATGGATGTCTCTGTCCCAACCTCCGCCGGAACGCTTCGCTGCGTGGTAAACAATCCAGTCTTCTGTGCCGTCCGGAGATTTGGTGAAAGAGGCATGTCCTACACCGTGAACGGTTGCAGTCTGCTGGAAAACAGGTTCGCTTCCTTTGCTCCATGAGTTAGGATTTAGAAAATCCCCATTTGTGCAGGTAAGTCGGCCAAGACAATAGGAGTCGGTCCAACTTCCGCTGGCTGAATAAATGATGTGCACCTTTCCATTTTTTATTAAAACTTCCGGTCCTTCATTGACCTGAGGAGTGGTATTGGTTTCCCAACCGTACGTCGGTGTGGAAATGCAGACACGATTGGAAGAAATAGTCCAAGGGTTACTCATTTCCGCAATATATATTTTCTGAGCTACGTTGGTGTCACCTTCCCAACCGGACCAAACACAATAAAGTCTTCCGCCATATTCGAAGGCTGTGGTATCAATAGACCACTTGTTGGTGCTGTCAGCCAAACGCCCTTTCAATGTATATTTTCCGTCCAATGGATTGTCTGGATTGGTTCCACCTTCCAATACGTAAGTACGATGGCTGTCATTTCCACCACGGTTAACTTCCGGAGCGAAATAAGAATACCAATGACCACGTAAATAAATACATTCCGGAGCCCAATATGAAGTCAGTGTTTCACTTCCAACATAATCGTTGACAAAAATATTATTATACTGAGAAATACCAAGCTGAGTCAGGTCGTTCATTTTGTATAATGCAACACCGCCGCTGGACTGGCAGTAGTAGTAAGAATTTCCTGCCTTAAATACCCATGGGTCTGCACCGTCGGAACGAATCGGATTGGTGAAACAATTGCTGCTTCGTACGACTTCTAATCGCCATAACTGACGGTCGTCATTTGCTACGGCAAACTGCTTTACGTTTCCGTCATCTGTTAATGCATAGCCGCTTGGCTTGCTGATGATGCGGACGTATCCGTTTCCTGCATCGGTAATCTGATAATCCTGAGCACCTTCGCCGTTTTGCTGATAAATCTGATGAACCTTTCCGGAGTCTTTGGAATAAGACGGATCATCAAAGGCTTTGCTCTTGGCACACATTGGAACGATGCAGTAATATCCCTGATTTACGGATGGGATAAACTTAAATTGCTGAGCAGCAGTTCCATTGCTGGTGTAAGTTTGAAGTAAAGTACCGTTTTCATTACCGGCATTTGGAATGTCAATAACTTTTCCAGTAGATTTGTTTACAATCCGGTAGATTGCATTTTCATTGATTGTCATACCAGTAGCTCCCTGAATCTTTTGTTCTCCTAATCCGGCAAAAAATTGAGATACCGGAAGAAGAAGTGCCAGAGCGAAACATAGCAGACAACGACTTCTAAAATGTGACATGTTTTCCTCCT
>JAILRZ010000190.1 GCA_024697845.1 Eubacterium sp.
TCCTGCTACACGATATGCATAAACAGTATACTTATATTTTGTACCCTGTGATAATTTACTATCTGTAAATGAAGTAGTTTTTACTTTTTTAATTTTTTTTGCTTTTGTCATTTTACCGTTTTTCTTTTCAACAGAACGATAAACCAAGTATGATGTTGCATTCTTTGATGCTTTCCAGCGAAATGACACTTTATCCGTCGTAACAGATGTAACTTTTAACTCTTTCACAGCAGCCGGAGTAATCTTCTTCACCGTATTTTTCTTTGTTTCTTTTTCAATCTTACTCGTTGTTTCCGGTGCCGTTGATTCCACTTCCCCGGTTACATCTTCTTGAGACTGCGATGTTGGTTCTGCCGCGTTCGTAACATAATTATTGGAAAAATCAACAACTGTAACGATCATTACAACAGCCAAAACGTAAGCCAATACTTTCATACTTTTCATAATACACTGCTCCTTTTCAAATCTAATTTTCCTCTATCTTTATCTCGTTGTCTGAACTAATAATTGCATAACACCCTTCAAAATATAATATATTTATTGAATTCTGTAAAGATTGAATCTCATAAATCCTGCACACTTTTTCCATTTTGTATATTTATTTCTTAATGGATAATTAAAATTTGCCATTCTTTTTGTAAATTGATATAATACCTACAGTTTATATACAAGGAGGGTTTTATGGCCGGATCTACATATGGAAATATTTTTAAAATCACTACTTGGGGAGAATCCCATGGAAAAGCATTAGGTGTTGTTATTGATGGTTGCCCTGCCGGAATTTCATTATCTATAGAAGATATTCAATCATTTTTAAACCGTCGAAAACCTGGACAATCCAAATATACAACCCAAAGAAATGAAGCGGATCAGGTTGATATCCTCTCTGGGATTTTTGAAGGAAAAACAACAGGTACTCCTATTTCTCTTGTTGTTTATAACAAAGACCAGCACTCTGCTGATTACTCAGAAATCTCTCAGTGCTACCGTCCGGGACATGCAGATTACACCTTCGACAAAAAATACGGTTTCAGGGATTATCGTGGCGGCGGACGTTCTTCCGGCCGGGAAACTATTGGACGTGTGGCAGCAGGTGCCATTGCCTCCAAAATATTGAAAGAACTTGGAATTTCTGTTTTATCCTATTCCAAAGAAATTGCAGGAATTGCAATCGACAATGAAAAATTTAATGCCAATGAAATTTTAAATAATCCAATGTATATGCCGGATGCAGATGCAGCAAAGCAGGCTGAGTCCGTAGCACAGCAGAAAATGGCAGAAATGGATTCTGTAGGTGGAATTATTGAATGTAAGGTTTTCGGTATGCCGGTAGGAATTGGCGAGCCGGTTTTTGAAAAACTGGATGCCAACCTTTCCAAAGCAGTCATGTCCATCGGCTCTGTTAAAGGAGTTGAAATTGGCGATGGTTTTGCAGTTGCGAAATCTTCCGGTTCTACAGACAATGACGGATTTGAAATAAACAACGGAGAAATTATTAAAACTTCAAATCACGCCGGAGGAATTTTAGGTGGAATGAGTGATGGTTCTGAAATTATTTTAAGAGCCGCAATTAAGCCTACTCCTTCCATCGCTCAGACTCAGAAAACCGTTAATAAATCCGGTGAAAATATCGATATTAATATTAAAGGTCGTCATGATCCGATGATTGTTCCAAGAGCTGTTGTAGTAGTGGAATCTATGGTAGCAATTACATTAGTAGATGCACTATTTACTAATATGAGTTCCCAAATGGACAAAATCATTGATTTTTACAAATAAGATTCAATCACTGAAAAGGCTGCGTTAATTTCATAACGCAGCCTTTTTTATTCAATTCTATTTTTAATATAATAATACTTTCCATAATTCCAGAGTTCCACCTCTTCTCCCCGTTGATATGGTTGATCTCCGGTTGTATATCTATCTTATCTCCAACGGTTCAAACAGGCAAAAATTTCCTGTCTTCTTGGGACAACCCAGTTTCCGTGAATTGTGCCACGAACCAATCCTTTCCATCCATGATTTTTCAATAATTCTTCCACTTCATCGACCATCTCTGTCATGGACATCTCCACGGAAAAACAATGAGTCCTCAGATACCACGCAATCTGTCCCAAACCGGACAATTGTCCTGCATCCACTAATTGCTCTACATAACGTAAATCAATGATTTCTTTATTGATGCAAATCGAATCTTTACCATTCACTTTGATTTTCACCCGTTCCTTTGGATCTGCCTTTTTCAACCAATTTCGATTTTTGTTAAAATCAGGAATAGGAAGTTCTGAATCAGGAGCATCCGGCAGTACAAACTTTTTGGCACATTCTTTCGCTTGCTCAGTAATATCCACCGGCTGATATTCCTTCATCTGAATAATCAAATCAGCCGGTTCGAAAAAACTTCCGGAACTACCGGCAACAAGGATCGTAGAAATTCCCATAGTTTCATAAATCTGACGAACCCGAACATTAAATGGGGTAATCGGTTCCATCTCCCGATGAACCACCTGTTGCATCAACTCGTCCCGAACCATAAAATTGGTCGCGCTGGTATCTTCATCCACTAAGAACAACTGACTACCTGATTCCATTGCTTCCACAACATTGGCTGCCTGAGAGGTACTTCCGCTGGCATCCGGTGTAGAAAATGAAATGGTATCTTTTCCGTTAGGAAGATTATTAATAAACATAGAAATATCCACCTGCTGAATGCTTCTTCCATCCTCAGCCCGAAGCTTCACACCACTTTCTTCCGTAATAACATATTCTCTTCCATCTCCGGCAATGTGATTGTAAACTCCAACTTCCAATGCCTTTAACAGTGTGGATTTTCCATGGAATCCACCGCCTACAATCATGGTAATTCCTTTTGGAATCCCCATTCCTTTCATTGTTCCGAAGTTCGGAAGCTTGATTTCTACTTCAAGACTTTCCGGAGATACAAACGGAATTGCATCTTTCATCGGCTTACTGCTAACGCCCGACTCTCTTGGAAGAATAGCCCCATTTGCCACAAATGCAACCAGCCCTCGTTCTTTCAATTCTTTTCTAAGGAAACATTGATCTTCTGCAAGGTTTGCAACTTTTTCATAAACAGACGCCTGTGTCGATTGATAGAACAACGTTTTTTCAACAATTTGAGGAATATATTTTGTAAGAATTCTATCAAGGCCCTGACTTTGAATTCTTCTTCCGTTTGCCGGAAATCCCACTTCAAACCGAACAAGAACATCACCCTGATTGGAAATCTCGCAACCGGTTCGTACCAGATTTTCCGGTCCCGGCATTACAGTTCCCATAAATCCGGACTTTCCAGACCCTTTTTCTCGAAAGGAATATTTTTTCAATTCTAATGAAAACTGACGAAGTAAATAATTTTCCAAAGCAATTTTCTTTTCTTCTGTTTCATACAATTTTTGCGGAAATCCTGCCTTTTCTCCAGACACCAAAAGACTCAGCATGGACGGGGATGCAAAAGGATCTCCCTGTACATGATCGACATTTAAAAGAAAATCTCCATAATCATAACTACCTTTCAACCGCTTATACGCAGGATAACTATTTCGATCCACTTCTTTTAATT
>JAILRZ010000195.1 GCA_024697845.1 Eubacterium sp.
GACGACCTGTTTTGTAGCCTTTCCCCTCTACAAAGTATGGTGTTAGGTCAATGTGATCCATTACATCACAGAAAGTATAGACCGGATCAGAAATATCAATTAATTTTTCAAGAATCAATGGTAATTTTAGCTGACGCGCTGTATAATTATCATTGATATTTTTATTTAGTAGCATAATTAATTATATCAAAAAACGGCTATGAGCGCGAGCTCATAGCCGTTTTTCTGTTAGGGGAGTTTTTTTACAGCCCCTTTTTTTTACTGATATTTTTCAAAGCACTTCTTAAATGCACTAATGTTTTCTTCCACATTGCCACTGTATACTGCAGAACCAGCCACGATGACATTCGCACCGGCTTCCAACGGAATCTCTACATTCGACAACTTTACGCCACCGTCCACTTCTAACAAAGTATCCAGTTCATATTCCTGAATGATTGCATTCACCACTTCGATTTTTTCAGTGCATTCATCAATGTATGACTGTCCTCCAAAGCCAGGATGTACCGTCATCACCAGTACCATATCCACGGAACTAATATAAGGAGCAATATCCTCAACCGGTGTTTCCGGATTCAATGCCAATCCAACCTTCAAGCCTTCTTCCTTGATGGCATCAATTGTTTTTTGAACATCTTCACAAGCTTCCACATGAATCGTAAGAAGGTCAGCTCCCGCATCCTTAAAGGCTTTCACATAACGAATCGGTTCTTGAATCATCAGATGAACATCAAAAAATTTCTTTGTATGCTTTCTGGCATCTTTCGTAACCGGAACTCCAATGGAAATATTCGGAACAAACATTCCGTCCATGACATCCACATGAATCCAATCACATCCAGCCTGATCAATTCTTTCAATATCTTTTCCTAGATTTGCAAAATCTGCCGATAAAATAGATGGTGCTAATTTAATCATCATTGACTCCTTTCAAATACCTTGTCGTTAATATCTATTTTCCTGTTCTTTCAGTTCCTCATACATCAATGTATAATTTTGCATTCTGCTTTCTGCGATTTCACCATTAGCCGCCGCTTCCTTGACACAACAGTCCGGCTCATTGATATGTGCACAGCCAACAAATCTGCATTGATTTGTAAACTTCATCATTTCCGGAAAACAACGTTCCAATTCTTCCTTGGTCATTCCCGGAACAAACAAAGAACTAAATCCCGGCGTATCAAAGACATAGGTTGCATCTCCGATTGGGAAGATTTCCGAATGCCTGGTGGTATGTTTTCCCCTACCGATTTTTTCACTAACCTGTCCGGTTTCCATCGTGTAGTCCTTCGTGAGTGCGTTGAGCATAGACGATTTTCCAACCCCGGACGGTCCGGCAAATACCGTGCTTTTGCCCTGAAGCATTTTTTCCACTTCTTCTACGCCTTGTTCCTCCATCGTACTTGTTAGAAGAACCTGATAACCTGCCATTTCATAAATCTGCTTTAGCTCTTCCATTTCTTCATCTGTTCCTAAATCCGTTTTGTTAAAGCAGATAATTGTTTCAATGTTCTGATATTCCATCATCACAAGAAACCGGTCCAATAAATTCAAATTTGGATTTGGCTGTTTTACAGCAAAAACAATCATCGCCTGATCAACATTCGCCACTGCCGGTCGAATCAATTCATTGGTTCGAGGCAATATTTCAACAATATTCCCCTTCTTTTCTTCCTCATCAATCACTTCAATATTGACATTGTCGCCAACAAGTGGTTTGATTTTCTTATTTCGAAACACGCCCTTTGCCTTGCATTCATAGAGTCCGCTTTTCTCAACAAACACATAATAAAATCCGGCAATTCCTTTAACGATTTTTCCCTGCATGAAAATTCCTTTTCTTTTCTCAGACAAATGCCCACCTTTTCAGGTGAGCATCTTGGTACCTGTTCTATTTTAACTTCACTGTTGCTTCAAAGGCTTCCACACCATCCACATAAACGTAGAGTGTTGCTTTCCCCTTTTCACTACCGGTAAGTTTCATGGTATAATCTCCCGGCCAGTTTTCAATCTGTTGATAGGTTTCTTCAATTACAACCGGCGTTCCATTCAATACAGCTGTTACTGTTCCCGAAGTAATCGGGTTTCCTTCTGCATCTAAAAGGTCTTCCATTGCAATCGTATAAGTTCCGGTATACTTTTTGTCCTCTTTTTCAGAGCCCTTGCTCACTATGAGGGAAATTGTCACCCCATACGGTGCCTGGCCGGATTTAATACTTTGGCGAATTACCACACCTTTTTCTACTTCTTCACTGTAGACTTCTTTTTTAGAACCAACAGTATAGTCGGCATTGCTGATTGCCGCCTGAGCTTTATCAATTTTCTTACCTTCTACATTTGGTATTGTTCCAATGGAAATTGCCTCTCCACTATTCTGATTTCCGCGGCTGACTGTAAGTTTGACCGTTTCCCCTTTAGAAACCTCAGCCTTATCATTTGGAGTATAAGAAATTACTGTGTCAATTTCTTTCGCACTATACTCATAAGTCACTTCCCACTCAAAGCCTAAATCTTCCAGTTCGTCAATCGCTTTCGCAATGTTTTCGCCTTCCAATCCGCCTGGGACACGGACTTTCTCACTTCCGTAACTGGCAACCAATTTCACCGTGGTTGCTGAAGTATCCACCACACTTCCAGGAACAACGTCCTGACTGATAATGTGTCCATACTTGTATTCATCACTGTATTCCCAGCTAATAACTTCGCATCCAAGATGATTCTTGTTTAAGGTTTCCTGGGCATCTGCCTGACTTAATCCCACAACCGATGGAACCTTAGCCTGCCCTTCCGGTAATGTTTCCTGCTCCACATGAGAATTCATGGAAGCCTGCAGGGAAACATCAGAATCATAAAAATACGAAAACG
The DNA here is from genome assembly GCA_024697845.1 of Eubacterium sp. Classification (GTDB taxonomy): domain Bacteria; phylum Bacillota; class Clostridia; order Lachnospirales; family Lachnospiraceae; genus Eubacterium_G. Next base: position 2,866 of record JAILRZ010000195.1, read on the forward strand.
CAAAATTGGTTATAATAATCGATACAATGATTAACGCAATGATTCCTGCCACGATACCGCCCACCGTCATAAATCGATCCATTTTAGGATTTACCGCATCAATATCGTCATTAGAATAATCTTTAATCTTTGTGGCAGTTTCCGCTTTTCCTGCTTCTTGACGAATTTCCTTAATTTGTTCGTCTGTAATCATAATTGTTGTGGTCCCTCTCGGTTCCTGTTCCAACTGAACAAAATCCACATTTGGTTCCGTCAACGCTCTCTTTAAATCTGCAATTAACGAAGATATCTTCGGATATCTGTTTTCCGCCTTGTTCTGTGTACATTTCAGGACAATTTTTTCCATACTAATCGGAATGTTCGGCAATTGCTCCCGTACACTTGGCACCTGATTCTGAATATGCATCAATGCAATGCTTACAGTAGATTCCCCATCAAAAGGCACACGCCCGGTAAGCATTTCATACATTGTAATCCCCAACGAATAAATATCACTCTTTTCATCCACATACTTTCCACCAGCCTGCTCCGGTGAAATATAATGCACAGAACCCATAGCATTTCCATTGATGGTGTTAGAAGATGCCGCTCTGGCAATCCCAAAGTCCGTCACTTTCACTTTTCCTTCTCTGGAAATCATAATGTTCTGTGGTTTGATATCTCTATGAATAATCTGATTATTATGAGCACACTCAATACCATTTGCAATCTGAATTGCAATACTAATCGTCTCTCTTGTAGAAAGATGACCTTTCTTTTCAATATAATTTTTTAATGTAATCCCTTCAATCAGTTCCATTACAATGTAATGTACTCCGTTTTCTTCCCCGACATCATAGACATTTACGATGTTCGGATGAATCAAACTGGCCGCTGATTGTGCTTCAACCTTAAATTTTGAAACAAAATTTTTATCATTACTAAATTCTTTTTTTAATACCTTAATCGCAACATTCCGATTTAATTTATGGTCCTTTGCCTTGTAAACATCAGACATTCCACCGGCACCAACGCGATTAATCACCTCATAACGGTTATTAATAAAGCTGCCTTTTTCTATCATGAATTACCTCCCAATGTGTCCTCAATGCAGGCATCTACAATGATTACAGAAATATTGTCTTTTCCACCATTTTCATTCGCCTGCTGAATCAGCTTTGTTGCAGCTTCTTCAATAGACCCACTGTTCTTTATGATTTTTTTAATCTCATAATCCTCGACCATATTGGTCAATCCATCTGAGCAGAGCAAAAGTTTATCTCCCGGTTCAATTTCAATTTCAAAAATATCCGGTGTGGACGTCTTATCTTCTGCCACCCCAATCGCCTTGGTAATCACATTTTTATTAAAATGGGTTCTCGCTTCCATTTTCTGAAGCATTCCCATTCGTACCATGTCTTCTACAAGGGAATGATCTCTGGTAATCTGATGAATGTCATTACTCACCAGATACAATCTACTGTCTCCCACATTTGCAATGTACACATGTTTATCCACGATTACTGCAGCAACGAACGTTGTTCCCATTCCGTTATAATCCCGATTGGAATTTGCCATTTCGTAAATATCGTGATTAATGGAAATAATTCCTGAATCCAGTACATTGGCCGGGTCTGACATATGGGTTGCACATGCATACTTCACGAAACGCTCAATCGCTTCTCTGGAAGCAACGTCTCCTGCCTTATGACCACCCATTCCGTCGGCCACAATAAAAAGGTTTGGAAGTTTTCCGACCGGTTCTGTTGACACAAAAATACTATCTTGATTAATTGTTCTCATTAATCCAACATCTGTTTTTCCAAATGCATTCATATTGTTCTCAGACATCTTAAACCTCCTCTCCTTTTTTCATTACTTCATTTCGTAATTGTCCGCAGGCACCATGAATGTCCCTGCCCATCTCTCTTCTTATGGTAGCATTTATTTTATTTTTTTCAAGTCTTGTTTTGAAAGCCTGAACTGCCCGATTTTCAGATTGAACAAAATCTCTCTCCTTAATCGGATTGACAGGAATCAGATTTACATGACAATTGATTCCTTGAAGTAGCCCAGACAAACGATTTGCTTCTTCTATTGTATCATTTACCCCTGCCACAAGGCTATACTCAAATGTAATTCTTCGCCCTGTTTTTGCAAAATAATTCCGACAGGCATCCAGTACTTCAGCAATGGAATACTTGTTTGCAATTGGCATTAGTTTTCTCCTTGTTTCATCATTGGATGCGTGCAAAGAAATTGCCAGGGTAATCTGCAATTCTTTCTCTGCCAGTTCATAAATTTTAGGAACCAAACCACACGTAGACAATGTAATGTTTCTCTGACTTAAATTCTTTCCATGCTCGTCGGTAATCAGTTCCAAAAATTTCACAACATTGTCGTAATTATCTAATGGCTCTCCACTTCCCATCAACACAATATTGGATACCTTTTCTCCTGTATCCTTTTCAATTTCATAAATCTGCTCCAACAATTCCGATGCGGTCAGATTTCTTTCCAGTCCATTCAACGTCGAAGCGCAAAAGCGGCACCCCATACGACATCCGGATTGAGTGGAGATGCATACGGAATTTCCATGATGATAACGCATAAACACGCTTTCAATTACCGTTCCTCCTCCAATTCGAAACAGATATTTTCGTGTTCCGTCAATTTTTGATATTAACGCATCGACTTTTTCCAAGGTGACAATTTCATATCTTTGATCCAACTGTTCCCGTAGGTTCTTCGACAAATTCGTCATCTCGGCAAAAGATGTCACCCGCTCCTTGTGAAGCCATTGGTAAATCTGCTTTGCTCGAAAGGCTTTTTGTCCTAAAGCCTTCATTTCCTGTTCCAACTCTATGTAATTATAAGATTTTATGTCTTTCTTTTTTTCCATCTATCTCTCTTTCGCCGGCTTTTCAAATACAGAAATAAAAAAGCCATCCATTCCAAACTCTCCCGGAAAAATCTGAATCTGGTTCGTCACAGTTTTTCCATTCAATAATTCTTTTGGAATTTCCTCCTGAATGCTGACCGGACACAATCCCAGTTTTTCCTGAATCCATTTGGCATTTTCGTCATTCTCCAGACGATTTACCGTACAGGTGCTGAAAACCAGTTTTCCTCCCGGTTTTACCATTTCGGATACAACCTGAAGAATTTCTCTCTGCAAGGTTGCAAGTTCCTGAATCTGCTGAACAGAAACATTATATTTGATATCACTTTTATTTGCAATGACACCTAATCCGGAACACGGCAAATCTGCAATCACAAGATCTGCAGTTTCCCGCATCGTATAATCAGGCTGTGTTGCATCGAACACTTTTGTTTTAATATTTCTAATATCACAACGCTTAATATTCTCCTGAATCAAGGAAACTTTTTTCTCTGTCAAGTCCCTTGCTTCCACCATTCCGGTACCATCCATAAAATCGGCAACACACAGGGATTTTCCTCCCGGTGCTGCACAGACATCGATGACCTGACTGTTTTTTTGCGGATTTGCCAGAACTCCTACCAAAACAGAACTCAAATCCTGAACACAAATCAACCCTTGCTGAAACACCTTCAAGCGATTTAAGGAATCATAACCGGAGATTCTGATTACAAAAGGAAGGATGGTTTCTTCCACAATTACATCGTCATTTTTTAATGCTTCTTTGATTCTCTCATAAAACGCTGCTTCCGTTTCACCTGAATTTCTCTTAGACTTTTGAATCCGAACCGTAGTTTTTTTCGTTTCATACAAGCTTTCCAGACACTTTTTAGTCTGTTCCCTTCCATAGTCCCGGATCCAAAGTTCCAGAATCCATTGCGGTATGGAATATTGAATTGACAACGCCATCGTTTCCTCTGATGGATATTCCATAGTATCCATCTGCTTGATTACATTTCTCAGCACTCCGTTAACAAAACCTTTCAAGTTATAAAACCCTCTCTTTTTTGCCAATTTCACAGCCTCATTACAAACCGCGAACTCCGGAACACTATCCATATATTTTAATTGATACACCGACATTCTTAAAATAGACAGAATCACCAGCTTCATCTTTTTGGTTTTGATTTTGGAAACCTGATTGATGATATAATCCAGTTCGATTTTTCGCTCAATCGTCCCTTCAAACAACCGGGTAATGAAAGCCCTCTCCTGCTTTTCCAAATCCGGATGTTGATCCAGGGTATTTTTCAATACAATATGACTTTTTTCTCCCTTTGCATTGGAAAGAAGCATTTCCAACACAAGATTTCTGGAATTTACCGGAGTATTAGTCATCGCTTCGGCCTCCACCAAATATGATAATTAATCGTAATAGCTGCAAAATAGAAGATGCCGCTGCCGCAACATAAGTCAATGCAGCTGCACGAAGCACTTTTTTCGTCTGCTTGACTTCTGTCCGGTCAAACATTCCTGAATCTCCAAGAATCTTCAGTGCTCTGCTGGAAGCATTAAATTCCACCGGAAGTGTTACAATCTGGAACAAAACCGCAAAGGAGAATGCAATAATTCCAAGATTGATTAACAGCATTCCGCCACCACCTGTGCCAAAGCCTCCCAAAAGAACTCCGACGATAATCAATATCCAGGAAATCTTTGCGCCGCCGTTTGCCAAAGGCAAAATAGCGTTACGAACTGCAATTGGTGCATAACCTCTGTGGTGCTGAATCACGTGTCCACATTCGTGCGCTGCTACGCCTACTGCAGCAACACTATTAGAATTATAGGTTGTGTCTGATAGATGTACCACCTTATTTCTTGGGTCGTAATTGTCTGTCAACTCCCCACCGATATGTTCAATGCGAACATCATAAATACCTTGCGCATCCAAAATCATTTTTGCCGCCTGTGCTCCCGTAATTCCGGAACGATTATGAATTTTGGCATATTTCCGATATGTTGACTTTACATTTCCTGATGCAATCAAACACAATACCGCACCGATAATAACAAAAATATATGTCCAATCAAAATAATATCCTGGCATAATAACCTCCTATTCTCCCAAACTGGTTTCTGAAATTTCAAATCCATTCAGAAACGCCTGTGTCTCCATTCTCTTTTTTCCTTCGATCTGTAATTCCAAAATTTTCAAAATACCCTCTCCTGTAGCAACCAAAAATCCCTTCTTATCTGCCTCAAGAATTGTTCCCGGTGTTTCACTACAGTTTTCATTGATAACTTCTGCATCCCAGATTTTCAAAGTCTTCCCCTGCAATGTTGTAAATGCACTTGGCCATGGATTCAATCCTCGAATTAGACATTCGATGGATTTTGCAGATTGCCTAAAATCAATCTGTCCCAGTTCCTTGGTAATCTTTCCAACATGAGTCGCTTCTTCTTCCTTCTGCGGAATTCTTACTGCAGTTCCGTTTTCCAGTTTTTCCAGTGTCTGAAGGATTAGTTCCGAGCCTTCCACTGCCAGTCTGTCAAAAAGACTTCCGCCTGTTTCCTTGGCCTCCAACGGTACCACTTTTTTATCAATCATATCTCCGGTATCTACCCCTTCTCCCATATACATGGTTGTGACACCGCTTTCCTCATCTCCGTTAATGACAGCCCACTGAATCGGTGCAGCTCCGCGATATTTCGGAAGCAATGATGCATGAACATTGATACATCCATACTTCGGCAAATCCAAAATCTCCTTGGAAAGAATCTGTCCATAAGCGATTACCACAATCACATCCGGATTCAATTTTCGTAAAATCGCCACAAACTCCGGTGCCTTTGCCTTTGCCGGCTGATAAACCGGAAGTTCCAGCTCTAACGCCTTTTCCTTCACCGGGGTATACTGCATTTTATGTCCTCGTCCTTTCGGGCGGTCTTCCTGCGTAACAACACCAATGACCTCATGTTTTTGTGCAATTTTTTCTAATGCCGGAACTGAGAAGTCCGGCGTTCCCATAAATACAACTCTCAAATTATTCTTCTTCCTCTCCATACAATTCTGAATTGTCATAGATTTCGCCTTCAACCTTATCCACATAAACAATTCCGTCTAAGTGATCATTTTCATGCTGAATGCAACGGGCTAACAAACCTTCCGCTTCCAATTCAAAAGGTTCCATATTTTGATCATATGCACGAACCTTGACTTTCATCGCTCTCGGAACTTTTCCAGATTTTCCCGGAACACTTAAACAGCCTTCATAATCTACCTGCATTCCATCTCTTTCAATAATTTCCGGATTAATGAATACATATGGTACCAAATTACCTTCTTCATCTCCGCAGTCAATCACAAAAATTCTTTTCAAAATGCCCACCTGAGGTGCCGCAAGTCCCACACCATTTGCTTCATACATTGTATCAAACATATCTTCAATTAAGATTTCTGTACGACGATTCACTTCTTTTACAGGCTTGCAAATTTTTCTTAAAGCTGCATCCCCTAATTCCCGAATATTTCTAATAGCCATGTTCTGCTCCCTTTCCTTTCTTTTGTCTTTACATATTAAAATCGTATTGTATACGAACTTTTTTAAAATTCTGTGAATTCATTGTTACTGTTTCCAGATAATCTTTTAAATATACCAAATTCTGTCTTCTGGAATCTTTTAGATACACAACATTCCGATAAACGTCTTTAATTTTCGATACCGGTGGTGTGGATGGACCGATTACCGTCAATTGCTGCAGGTGTTGTTTCTGAACTTTTCGGATTTCTTCCACAAACAACGCTGTTACTCGGTCTAATTCCTTTTTCTGTTCCCCCATCAGCATCACACAAACCATGTTTTCTACCGGCGGATATCCCATCAAATTCCGATAGGCAATTTCTTCTTCAAAAAACGCTCGATAATCCTGTGCAGCTGCAGTCTGAATTCCATAATTATCCGGCACATAGGTCTGAATCACCACATGTCCGGGTTTGTTTCCTCGCCCTGCACGTCCTGCTGCCTGACAAAGCAATTGAAAAGTCCTCTCCGTTGCTCTGAAATCTGATTCATACAACGATAAATCAGCGGCAATAACACCGACCAGTGTTACATTTGGAAAGTCATGACCTTTGACGATCATCTGAGTTCCCACCAGGATATCTGCTTTTCCATCTGCAAAAGCAGCCAAAATTTCTTCATGCCCGCCCTTTCCATTGGTAGTATCTGCATCCATACGCAGCACCCGTGCCTGCGGAAACTCTTTTCGTAACAAACTTTCTATCTGCTGCGTTCCTATGCCAAAACCTCCCAGATATTTTGAACCACACGCCGGACATAACGTTGGTAACGGTTCTGTATGTCCACAATAATGACAAACCAGTGAACGATTTCGATGCAGTTTCAAAGTCACATCGCAATGAGGACAGCGAATCGCTTTCCCACAATCCCTGCAGGATACGAACCCGGCATATCCCCTTCGATTAATGAACAGCATTGTCTGTTCTCCCTGTTCCAATCGCTCCGTGATTTTTTCTTTCAGCACTCGGCTAAAAACCGAGGCATTCCCTTCCCGCAATTCTTCCCGCAAATCCACTACTGACACTTCCGGCAAGTTTCCCTTTTCCCGAACTGTCAATTCATGTAACTGATAAAGCCCCTTCTTTGCGCGGTCATAAGATTCCACGGATGGAGTTGCAGACCCCAGCACCAAAGTTGCCCCGGTATCCGCAACACGTTTCTGTGCAACTTCCACCGCATTATATTTGGGCACGGATTCGCTCTTGTACGCGCCTTCATGTTCTTCATCGATAATAATCAGTCCCAGATTCTGAAATGGAGTAAACAAGGCCGAACGGGGGCCAATCATAATTTTGATTTCGCCCTTCTTTGCCCGTTCAAACTGATCATATCGTTCTCCCTTTGACAGTCTGGAATTGATAATGGAAACCTCCGAACCAAATCGTCTTGTAAATCGCGCTACCGTCTGATAGGTCAATGCAATTTCCGGAATTAGAACAATGGCAGATTTTCCACAGCGAATCGTATAATCAATTAAATCCATATATACTTCTGTTTTCCCGCTTCCGGTAATTCCGTGAAGTAAATGGATATTGAGTCTTTTTCTTTTTTCAAAGTCCATCGTGGACCGAATCCGTTCCGAAACCTTCCGTTGCTGTTCATTCAACACAATATCATAAGGCACCTGTTCTTTCTTTTCTACAGGATTACGATACTGCCTGCTTTTTTCCAATGTAATATCCCCAATTTTTTCCATGGTTTTCAGGGTACTGTCAGAGATATTTAATTTATCCACAACCAATCGTTTGGGGAGTTTGGATTCTTCCTGTAATGCTTTCAGCAATCGAACTCTTGCCTTAGCATTTTTCTTTTCATATTCCTCTAACTTCTCTGCAAGTTCCTCCTGAGACAACTGGGACACCACAGTGGTGACCGTCAAGTCCTTCACTTTTCGTTTTACCGGAAGAACCGTCTTCAGCGCCTGATTCATGGTAGAACCATAATTTTCTTTAATCCACCATGCCAACTGAATCAGCTGACTTTCCACATTTGTTGCCGCTTCTTCTACGGAATCAATGAACTTCATTTTTTCCATTGCCATAGGCGGTGTTTCTACAATGCCAATCACATAGCCTTCAATAAGACGATTTCCTCGTCCAAAAGGAATCCGCACAGCACTTCCCACCTGAACATTATCTTCCAATTCCTTTGGAATAATGTAACTAAATGGTCGGTCCAGTTTTTCGTGAGAAATATCAATGATTACATTTGCAAATTTTAATTTATCCATTCAGTTCTACACTACGTAAACAATTTACTAATAACATTGTTACCGTCATTGGTCCTACACCGCCCGGAACCGGAGTAATTGCAGACACTTTATCAAATACATCCTCATAGTCCACATCACCACATAACTTTCCGTTCTCGTCACGGTCCATTCCAACATCAATCACTACCGCTCCATCCTTCACATAATCAGAAGTAACAAATTTTGCTTTTCCGATTGCTGCAACTAAAATATCAGCCTTTTTAGTCACTTCCTTCAAATCTTTTGTTCGGGAATGTGCAATTGTTACTGTTGCATTTTCGCGAAGCATCAATAATGCCATTGGCTTACCAACAATATTACTTCTTCCGATAACAACACATTCTTTTCCTTCAATGTCCACATCACTTCTCTTTAACATTTCAATAATGCCAGCAGGTGTGCATGGGAGGAAGGTATCTTCTCCAATTACCATTTTTCCTACATTAACCGGGTGGAATCCATCCACGTCCTTCTTTGGATCAATTGCAAGAAGAATCTTGCTTTCGTCAATATGCTTTGGTAATGGAAGCTGTACCAAAATTCCATTGACCGTAGAATCTTCATTGAGAGATTTTACGGTTTCCAGCAATTCTTCCTCGGTCGTTTCTTCCGGCAATGCCAGCGTTCTGGAAGTTACACCAATATATTCACAAGCCTTTTCCTTGTTTCTTACATATACTGCTGAAGCTGGGTCATTTCCAACTTTTACAACAGCCAATGTAATTTCAACACCCTGTTCTTTATAAGCTGCAACCTGCTGCTTTAACTCTTCCTTAATTTGCAATGAAATTGCTTTTCCGTCAATAATCTTTGCCATTGTTTGTTCCTCCTATATTCTCTAGAATAATCCGGTGATTTTTCCGTCATCAGTTAAATCAATTCCAAAGGCTGCCGGTTTCTTAGACAATCCCGGCATAGTCATAATACTTCCAGTAATTGCCACAACAAATCCTGCTCCTGCGGAAATATAAACTTCACGGATATTAATTGTGAATCCGGTTGGTCTTCCCAGCTTCGTCATATCATCTGACAAAGAGTACTGTGTTTTTGCCATACATACCGGTTCATTTCCATATCCCATTTCTTCAATCTTCTGAATTGCCTTTTCTGCTTCCGGAGAATAGGTTACTCCATCCGCACCGTAAATTTCTTTGGCAACGGTTTCGATTTTTTCCTTAATGGATAATTCATCCGCGTAAAGCGGTGCAAAATTAGAAGGCTTATTTTCCAATGTTTCAAGAACTTTTTCTGCTAATGCGATTCCGCCTTCTCCACCTTTTGCCCAAACCTCTGCAAGAGCAAACTCACAATTTCTGTCTTCACAGAATTTCTTGATGAATTCATACTCTGCTTCTGTATCGGTTACAAACTGGTTCAATGTTACCACTACCGGCACACCAAATTTCTGTAGGTTCTCGATATGTTTTTCCAAGTTCACAATTCCTTTTGCCAATGCATCCAGATTTTCCTCTGAAAGCCGATCCTTTGGAACGCCACCATTATATTTCAATGCACGAACTGTTGCTACCAATACGATACAATCCGGATTTAATCCTGCTTTTCTACACTTAATATCCAGGAATTTTTCAGCGCCCAAATCTGCTCCGAATCCAGCTTCTGTAATGACATAGTCTGCCATCTTCAATGCAGTCTTTGTAGCCTTTACAGAGTTACATCCATGAGCAATGTTTGCAAAAGGTCCACCATGCACTAATGCAGGAGTATGTTCCAAAGTCTGAATCAGGTTTGGTTTCATTGCATCCTTTAACAGTGCTGCCATAGATCCTACTGCCTGAATATCTTTTGCGGTTACCGGCTGACCATCGTACGTATAAGCTACAACGATTTTTCCTAAACGTTCTTTCAAATCCGCATAATCTGTTGCAAGACAAAGAATTGCCATAATTTCAGAAGCAACCGTAATAACAAAATGATCTTCACGAACCACGCCATCAACTTTTCTTCCCAAACCAACAACAATATTTCTTAATACTCTGTCATTGATATCTACACATCGTTTCCAAACCACCTGATTTGGATCAATGTTTAATACATTTCCCTGCTGAATAGAGTTATCAAGCATTGCTGCACATAAATTGTTTGCTGCAGTAATCGCATGAAAATCTCCTGTAAAATGAAGATTTAAATCTTCCATTGGAACAACCTGTGCATATCCGCCTCCTGCTGCTCCACCTTTAATTCCGAAACAAGGTCCTAAAGATGGTTCACGAAGTGCAATCACAGCCTTCTTATCTAACTTTCCAAATGCTTCTCCCAACCCAACCGTGACAGTTGTTTTTCCTTCTCCTGCCGGCGTCGGATTAATCGCTGTGACAAGAATCAATTTTCCATCTTCCTGATCCTTTATTTTATCAAAATATTCGTTGGAAATTTTCGCTTTATACTTTCCATATAATTCTAAATCGTCCTCTGTCATTCCAAGGCTGGTTGCAACCTCTTTAATTGGTTTCATTACCGCTTCCTGTGCAATTTCAATATCACTCTTCATTATTATTTCCTCCTAACATCATCTCGAATTCTTCCATGCTCATAATCACCTTTCGTGGCTTATTGACCTCTTCCTGTCCAACCACTCCGGCATCATATAACTGTTCCATCACTCTTGCTGCCCGATTAAATCCCACCTTAAACTGTCGTTGCAACATGCTGGTGGAACCCTTTTGTTTTTCAATGCACAGACGTCCTGCTTCCGCAAAAATCGGATCCCGTTCGTCTCCACCTCCGGCCGCTACTTCCTGGTCACTAACCAGTTTTGCATCAATAGAGGTATCATACTCTGCTTCCCCACTATGATCAATAATATACCTTACCGTTTCAGCGATTTCTCCTTCGGAAACATACGCTCCCTGCAATCGCACCGGTTTTATATACCCTGCCGGATAAAACAGCATATCACCATTTCCCAATAGTTTTTCTGCCCCGTACATATCCAGAATGGTTCTGGAATCTGTTCCGGATGCTACCGTCAAGGCAACTCTCGACGGAATATTTGCTTTAATCAAACCTGTAATAACATCTACAGAAGGTCGCTGGGTTGCGATTACCATATGAATTCCTGCCGCTCTGGCAAGCTGTGCCAAACGACAAATCGCTTCTTCCACCTCTTTTGCAGCCACCATCATCAAATCTGCCAACTCATCTATAATAATCAGAATCTGAGGCAATTTTTCCGGTGTTTCTCCCTCTGCCGGGAAGTCTCCGCTCTCTACCTTCGCATTATAACTTCCGATGTCCTTTGCTCCAATATTTGCAAATTTCTTATATCGGGCTGTCATTTCTGCAACTGCCCAATTCAAAATGCCCGCTGCTTTTTTCGGATCCGTTACAACATCATAAAGCAAATGTGGAATTTTATTATAAACCTGAAATTCTACTACTTTCGGATCAATTACAATCAAACGTACCTCTTCCGGTGTACTCCGATAAAGAATACTCATCAAAATAGAATTCGTAAACACTGATTTTCCGGAACCTGTCGTTCCGGCAATCAGCATGTGAGGCATCTTGGCAATGTCAGCCACAACCACACGTCCTGCAATATCTTTTCCTGCCGGAAATGCCAGTTTTGATTTGTGATTTTTCAAATCCGGCGAATTCAATAATTCTTTTAGGAACACCGGATCCCTTCCTTCATTTGGAATTTCAATGCCTACAGCAGCTTTTCCAGGAATCGGTGCTTCGATTCGAATATCTGCCGCCGCCATATTTAATTTAATATCATCCGTCAGCCCGGTAATCCTGCTAACTTTTGTTCCCATTTCCGGTTGTAATTCATAACGGGTTACGGACGGTCCTTTGCTAACGTTGGTCACTTCAACGTTAACTCCGAAATTCGCCAGTACCTGTTTCAATTTATTTGCAGTAGCCATCAAATCAGCTTTGGTTGTGCCACTCTTTCCTCCCGGATTATCTTTCAATAAAGAGTACGGAGGTTTCTTATATACCATTTTCTTTTTCGTTGGTGCAATGATTTTACCTTCATTGGAAGCCTTCTTCTTTGTATCCGTTACAGGCTCCGGTATCACAGTTTCCTCTGCCGGTGTTTCTCCGTTTCCGCCTCCTAGGCCATACGGTTTTCGATTCATAGCATTTTTTGCCGACTCGCTGACAATCACCCGCTCTTTCGGTTGGAATTCTCCATCCGTTGCATGTTCGGAAGCCTTCGGTGTTTCATCCACCCCTTCGATCTGCATTTGCTGTCCCGGTTTGGAAGCATCATAGGTGTAGGTTGTGGAATCCTGAACCAGTTCTTCTGACTGTCCATCGTCAAATCCTTCAAAGTGAATTTCATGAACTTCCTGGATTGAATCCTTTGTTTTTTGACCTTTTTTTGTTTCCGGAGCAATGGTTGTATCGCCAAAATCCACTCCAATCACTCTGGTTCTTCTCTTTTTCAGTTTCTTTTCTTCCCGACGTTTTTCCCGAAGAATCTGATTTTCTTCCCGACGGTATGCTGCCTCTTCCTTGATGTTTTCATACGCACTCTGACTTTTGTCTTTAATGCCATCCATCAATGATTTTTCTGTCAGTACTACAATGCATATAATGAGCAGAATCAGTACCAGCAAATAAGCACCTACCAAGCCTAACCCTTGACAAAATGCTTTTCCCAAACTTGCTCCTACTGCGCCGCCTCCGAATGTGCCGGAAGCTGCATCATTATAGAAATACTGAAGGTCTGCAGATGTATTTCCATGTGCAAACAAATGAAACATCACGCCGACATCAAAAAACGTCAATAGAATTCCACAAATTCTGGTAAATACTTTTCCGCTGAATTCATTGAATACAATCAATCCAATGACTACCACCAGTACAATCGGAAAGACATATCCCATCGTACCAAAGCTTCCAAGCATCCAACGACGAAGCGTATTTCCAATATTCCCGCAAATACCAAAATTGCTCAGGAACAAAAAGACTGCCAGCGCAGAAAATATCCAGATGGCAACCTCCGCCCTCATTTTTTTCTGCTTCGCGATTTCCGCCTTGGTCTTTCGTTTGCTTCGGGTGTTTTTTCCACCTTTTGCTTTTGTATTTGATTTTTTGGCTCCACTTTTCTTTTTTGTATTCGCCAATTTCTTCACCTCATATTTTCAGATTACATTCTTATTTCACTACGAAAGAACCGATAATTGCAACCAATCCTACAACAACACAGTAATAAGAAAAGTATTTAAACTTTTTATTTCTTACAATGACAAGCATTGTCTTAATACAAATATACCCCACGACTGCAGACACAATTGCCCCAGCCACATATCCCAATGCACTGGTAGATGCAATATCTTCTTTCATATCCGGAATTTTAATGATGGCTGCACCTAAAATTGCCGGAATAGACATAATAAAGGAATACTTTACTGCAAATTCTCTCTTCAACCCACAAAGAAGTCCTGCAGTAATCGTGGTTCCTGAACGCGAGAGTCCCGGCAAAGTTGCGATTCCCTGACATACTCCCATAAATGCTGCATTTGCATAAGTTGTTTTCTTCGGTGTTTTATCTCCGTCTTCAATCTGATCGGAAATAAATAACAACACTGCTGTTACGATCAAACAAATCCCCGGTACTAAAAGAGAGGTTGCAGCATCATCGATTAATTTTTCTCCCATCATACCAATGATTCCTGTAGGAATCGTTGAAACAATTACCAACATTGCAAACTTTCGATATGACGAATGAATCACCTTACGATATTTCGCTTCACTGTTTCCGGATTTGCTTTTCACCCATTCTACGAAATTCGCACAGGTATCTGCCACAATGCCAAATCCTTCTACAAATAGTTTTGCGATATCTCTCCAGTATACGACAAATACTGCTACTAACGTTCCGATATGTAAAAATACATCAAAGGAAGTTCCCACGTCATTCATTCCAAAAAGTTTCTTTGCAATTGCCAAATGTCCGGAACTGCTGACCGGCAAAAATTCTGTCACTCCCTGTATAATTCCTAACAAAATAGCCTTTAATAAATCCATAATTATCTCCTATCTTTTCTAAATGCCCATAGTCGATACTTATTTTACTATTTTTTCGGCATTTATTCAAGAAAAACAGCAAAGGAAAAGGCCCGCCTTTCGGCAAGCCATTCTCATCTTTTTTGTTTTATCTTTTTTCTGTCATTCCATCCTGCTGAATCATCCCGTATAGTTTTTTTAATGCCTGGTTCAGATTTCCTGTTTCATCAATAATCTTTTCTTCCACGGCCTGTTTCCCAACCAGAATGCTGCCTACATCCTTCGTCATAATTTCCGTTTCATTCATCAGTTCCGTAAACCGTTCTTCCGTAATACCGCTATGACAAGTCACAAATCGGTTAATTCGCTCCTGAATTTTCCGGAAATAACGAAAAGTCTGACAAACTCCGATAAAAGTCCCATCCATTCTGACCGGATGAACCACCATAGTTCCTGTTTCCACAATAAAAGAATGATCCGCTGCCACTGCCAACGGAATCCCGATAGAATGACTCCCTCCGAGCACAAGGGAAACAGTAGGTTTACTAAGTCCTGCAATCATCTCCGCAATTGCCAGACCGCACTCTACATCTCCCCCTACTGTATTGATAATAATCAGCACTCCTTGGATTTCTTCATCATCTTCAATTTTCGCCAATTGCGGAAGCAAATGTTCATATTTCGTCGCCTTCATTCCCGACGCCAATTGCTCATGTCCTTCCACTTCTCCAATAATGCTAATCAATTGAACATTTTTGCCCTTCCGCTTCAGCTGCTCCTGTCCATATTCTTTTTCCTGATCCATAAAAAACCTCCATACCATGTAGTATGGAGGTTTTTAAAGAAATCATTCATCTTATAATTCACTATTTAACTTAAAATTTTTTCACCTCATTGTACTTTAGATTTCCACCAAACAAATCCAAAGCACTTCCAATGGTAAAATCCAGTTTTCCACTTCCCATTTTCTGAAACTGTTTAATCTGTTCCATTGATGAAATTCCACCGGCATAAGTAATTGGATTTCCGGAATATTCTGCCAGCAATTGTACCAGTTCTTCTTCCATTCCGGAACCTTTCCCTTCAACATCTACCCCATGTACAAGAAACTCATCACAATAATCCGCCAATTTTTCCAGCATTTCCACAGATACTTTTTCCTCCGTGAATTTTTGCCAGCGGTCTGTCACAATATAATAATCATTGCCTTTCTTTCTGCAACTAAGATCCAAGACAATATGTTCCTTGCCTACAGCCTTTACTAATTTTTCCAAATTGCCATAATCCACTTTTCCGTCTTTAAACACAAAAGAAGTTACAATAATATGGGATGCTCCGGCCTGAATATATTCTTCTGCATTGGCATCATTAATTCCACCACCAATCTGCATGCCTCCCGGATAGGCCTTTAAGGCACATAATGCCTGTTCTTTCGTTGCTTCAAAATACTCAGAATCTTTATGATTCAAAATAATAATATGCCCTCCGGTAAGACCATCTTTTTTGTAAAGTTCGGCAAAATCCCCTGCACTCCTTTCAGAGACAAAATTTTCCGTCGCCTGATTTCCTTCGTCTTTCAGACTTCCTCCCACTAATTGTTTCACTTTTCCATTATGAATATCAATACACGGTCTAAATTTCATAACCTTTTTCTCCTAAAAAGATAAGCAGAAATGCATCATTTCTGCTTATCAAAATTTCTTATTTTAATTTTGCAAATGCCTGTTCCAAATCCGCGATAATATCTTCCACATCTTCAATACCGACAGAAAAACGAATTAAGTCCGCAGGAATTCCTGCTGCTTCTAACTGTTCATCTGTAAGCTGTCTGTGTGTGTGGCTTGCTGGGTGCAATACACAGGAACGTGCGTCCGCAACATGAGTAACCATCGCAATGAATTCCAAGGAATCCATAAACTTGATGGATTCTTCTCTACCACCTTTAATTCCAAAGCACATTACACCACAAGTTCCATCCGGCATATATTTCTGCGCTCTCTCATAATACTTGTTACTCTTCAGACCCGGATAATTTACCCATGCAACATTTTCATTAGCTTCCAAATATTCTGCAACCTTCTGAGCATTTTCACAATGTTTCTTCACACGAAGATGTAATGTTTCCAAACCAACATTTAATAAGAATGCATTCATTGGAGATTGGATAGAACCTAAGTCTCTCATAATCTGTGTGGTTGCCTTTGTAATATATCCGGCTTTTCCAAATCGTTCACAATAAATTAATCCATGATAAGATTCATCCGGCTCTGTCATTCCCGGGAATTTATCTGCATGTGCTGCCCAATCAAAGTTTCCGCTGTCAACGATTGCTCCACCAACGGACATTGCGTGACCATCCATATACTTTGTTGTAGAATGTGTTACAATATCTGCTCCGAATTCAAACGGACGGCAATTGATTGGTGTTGCAAAAGTATTATCAATAATCAATGGTACACCATGCTTGTGCGCCGCATTGCTGAACTTTTCAAAATCAAACACCACACAGGATGGATTGGAAATTGATTCACCAAACACACACTTGGTGTTTTCCTGAAATACCTTATCCAGTTCTTCTTCAGAAATCTCAGGATCAACAAAAGTTACATCAATCCCCATCTTTTTCATTGTAATTCCAAATAAATTGAAAGTTCCACCATACACATTAGAAGAACAGATAAAATGATCTCCTGCTTCGCAAATGTTAAATACTGCATAGAAGTTTGCTGCCTGTCCGGAAGATGTAAGCATTGCTGCCACACCACCTTCTAAGTCACAAATTTTCTGTGCTACCGTATCATTGGTTGGATTCTGCAAACGGGTGTAGAAGTATCCGCTTGCTTCCAAATCAAACAGTTTTCCCATCTGTTCTGAAGTATCATATTTGAATGTTGTGCTCTGATAAATCGGAAGAACTCTTGGCTCACCGGTCTTCGGCTGCCATCCTCCCTGTACACAAATAGTTCCTTTATTATTCTTTGCCATAATTCAGTCCTCCATTTTCTATCGTTTTTATTTTGGCTTATAATCCTTTAATAATCTTTGCGAAATCAAACTGCAAATCGTAAAAAGGCCTACAATCACAGCAAGCGAAATGAGATATGTTTTTAACCCAACTGTTACAATCACGCAGGTCAACAAAAAGAACATTACAAAAAGAACCGTACATACATGATTGAGTACCAGACCTATTTTGATTTTCTTTTCCTCTGTTAATTTTTTCATAGAAACCTCTTTTCTGCTTTTTCGCACCATCTCTACTATTCTACTCTACCCTTGTCTTATTTACAAGGAAAATCCCACTATTCGTCAAAAAGTGGCGTAGAGAAATATCTCTCCGCAGTATCCGGCAAGACAGTAACTACGGTTTTCCCTTTTCCTAATTTTTTCGCCAGTTTTAATGCTGCAGCAACATTTGTTCCACTGGAGATTCCACACATCAAGCCTTCTTTTCTTGCCAGGTCCTTGGCAGTCTGAATTGCTTCATCATCTGTTACAATGTAAATATCATCATATATTTTCTGATCCAGAATTTCCGGAATAATTCCATCTCCGATTCCCATCTGCAAATGTGTTCCTATATTTCCGCCGGCAAGAATTGCTGCATTCTCCGGCTCCACGGCCCAAATCGTAATGTCAGGATTCTGGGCCTTTAATACCTTTCCGATTCCCGTAATCGTTCCACCGGTACCAATTCCGGAACAGAATCCATCAATTTGTCCTTCCACCTGTTCCATTATTTCCAACCCGGTATGATGCTTATGAGCCTTGATATTATTTGGATTTTCAAACTGTTGCGGAACAAATACCTTCGGGTTTTCCTCTGCCATTTTTAGTGCTGTCTTCAAACAATTTTCAATACACTTTCCAATATCCCCATCATCATGAATCAAAATCACTTCCGCTCCATAATGCTTCACCAGTTTTCTTCGTTCCTCACTAACAGAATCCGGCATTATGATAATAGTTTTGTATCCCTTTACTGCTCCAACCAATGCCAGTCCAATTCCTTGGTTTCCACTGGTCGGTTCCACAATAATAGTATCCTCTTTAATTTTTCCTTCTTTTTCAGCAGCCTTAATCATCTGCAACGCAGTTCTTGTTTTAATAGATCCGCCTACATTTAGTCCTTCAAATTTTACCAATACTTCCGCAGAATCTTCTTCCACCATACGATTCAACCGAACCATCGGTGTATGCCCCACGAATTCTAAAACATTATTATAAATCATTTTCTTCTCCAATCAATTGACCTCTTTTTTCCCCTGGTCATTTTTCACTTCTGCCATTATACAAAAAACCATCTTTTCCTAGCAAGAAAATAGGAAAATGCACCCTCGAAGTTCTTTTTACGCTCTGGGGTGCATTTATCTTTTGAATTATCTAAAAAAGGGCTGTCACACAACATGACAACCCTTCAATTACTTCGTTTTTTTTACTGAGCATCTTTAATGGAGAAGCTGATTCTTCCCATCTTATCTTTTCCAAGACATTTCACTTTAACCTTGTCACCAAGTGTTAAGAAGTCTTCTACATGCTCAACTCTTTCTTTGGCAATCTTAGAAATGTGAACCATTCCTTCTTTACCAGGAGCGAACTCGATGAAAGCACCAAATTCTTTAATGCTTACAACTGTTCCTTCATAAATCTGACCTTCTTCGAAGTCAGTTACGATTGTTTCAACATACTTCATTGCCTTTGCAATCATATCTTTTTCAACGCCACAGATTGATACAACACCTTCATCAGAAATATCCATTGTAACACCTGTTTCTTCAATAATTGCATTGATAACCTTACCACTCTTTCCGATTACATCACCAATCTTATCCGGATCAATTTGGATAGTTTCAATCTTTGGAGCGTATTCGCTCAGTTCCTTACGAGGTTCTGCGATTGCTTTCTTCATACAGGTATCCATAATGAATAATCTTGCTTCTCTTGTTCTCTGGATCGCACCTTCAACGATTGGACGAGTCAATCCGTGAATCTTAATATCCATCTGGATTGCAGTAATACCTTCAGTAGTACCTGTTACCTTAAAGTCCATATCCCCGAAGAAATCTTCAAGTCCCTGGATGTCTGTTAAAAGAACATATTCATCATCGGTATCTCCTGTTACAAGACCACAGGAAATTCCTGCTACCATTGCCTTCAAAGGAACACCTGCTGCCATCAATGACATACAAGATGAACAGGTTGATGCCATAGAAGTTGAACCGTTGGATTCAAATGTTTCTGATACAGTTCTGATTGCATATGGGAATTCTTCCTCTGTTGGAAGTACAGGCATTAATGCCTTTTCTGCCAATGCACCATGTCCGATTTCACGACGTCCCGGTCCTCTGGATGGCTTTGTTTCACCTACAGAGTATGAAGGGAAATTATAATGATGCATATATCTCTTTGTCTTTACATTTTCATCTAATCCATCAATCTTCTGTGCTTCAGATAATGGAGCTAATGTTGTAATATTACAAATCTGAGTTTGACCTCTTGTAAACATTGCAGAACCATGTACTCTAGGTACGATATCTGTTTCTGCAGCAAGTGGACGAATCTGATCAATCGCACGACCATCAGGACGCTTGTGATCTTTTAAAATCATCTTTCTTACAGTCTTCTTCTGATACTGGTAAATTGCTTCTCCGAGAACAGCTAGCCATTCTTCGTTTTCTGCAAATGCCTCTTCTAATTTTTCAGTAACAGCCTTGATATTTGCTTCTCTTGTCTGCTTGTCATCTGTGAAAACTGCTTCTTCCATTTCTGCCGGAGGAACAATTTCCTTGATTGCTGTAAATAATTCTTCCGGAATTGCACAACTTTCATATTCATGTTTTTCCTTACCAACTTCTGCGACAATCTTTTCAATAAATTCAATGATTGTCTGGTTGATATCATGAGCCATATAAATTGCTTCAATCATCTTATCTTCAGGAACAATGTTTGCTCCTGCTTCAATCATGATAACTTTTTCTTTTGTAGATGCTACTGTTAACTGTAAATCTCCCTCATCCCAAATCTTCTGGCTTGGGTTGACAACGAATTCTCCGTCAACTAATCCAACCTGTGTCATTGCACAAGGACCATCAAACGGGATATCTGAAATACATGTGGAAATTGCCGCACCAAGCATTGCAACCAATTCCGGTCTGCATTCAGGATCAACTGACATTACGAGGTTGTTTAATGTAACATCATTTCTGTAATCCTTAGGGAATAAAGGACGCATCGGACGGTCAATTACTCTGGCTGTTAATACAGAGTTTTCTGATGCCTTTCCTTCTCTCTTGTTAAATCCTCCAGGAATCTTTCCTACAGAATACATCTTTTCTTCAAATTCTACAGATAATGGGAAGAAATCAATTCCATCTCTTGGCTTATCTGAAGCAGTTGCTGTAGATAATACAGTTGTATCACCATAGTGCATAAAAGCTGCACCGTTTGCCTGCTTTGCAACACGACCAACATCAACTGTTAATGTCTTGCCTGCAAGCTCCATACTAAAACTCTTAAACATAATCTTCTTTCGTTACCTCGCGTAACTTTCTCCTTTTTCTTATTTGATTTGTGCTTCAATAGATAAAACATCTACCTTTATCCGAAACAACTGCAAGATAAAAAACAAATTGTTTTACACCTTGCAGTGGCTTCGGCAATTCACAAAAGCACACAATCTTTTTAATTATAATAAAGAAACACAAAAAAAGCAAGGTTCATCTCCTTGCTTTTCATTGTTTAATAAAAGAATCCAATTTTGGATTTTCCCGTCACTTTTTCCCTATCATCTCTAAGAATGCCCGTAATTTGACACGGCTCATAAATCGTTACATTAGCATTATACCGGTCTACTGATTCATTATTCTTAATCCAGATTGCTGCATCCTTTGCAACAATTTTAGTGTCATAGATGTTCAGGCTTGCCGGCACATAATTATCATTGGATTTCTGAACAATTGCACTTCCAAACCGATTCTCAAAAAACGCATTTCGAATATTAACACTCCAACTTTCCGATTCTCCACTGCATCCAAAATAACCTGCGCCGTAAGAAACAATGTTCCCCAGTTCTTCTTCCGTATAATCCCCACGGTTGCATCGGAATGTCCCGCCGTCAATTCTACATAACCCTCTGGAACCACAGGCTGCATAAATTCCACCATGGTTCGGTGCCTGAAACAAACCATCATAGATCTTCGTTACACTTCCATTTCCACATTGAATCCCACTGTTTCCTCCGCTAAAGGTCCCTTTGAATACCGTCACACTTCCTAAATTATAAATTGCTGTCCCATAAGAATCTGAACCGTTCTGACTGATTGGTTTCGACCAATACGTTCCGTCATCAACTTCAACCTCTGCTTTTTCTTTAATGTAAATCGGCACATTATTTTTCTTTCCAACGCATTGAACTTGATTTCTGCTAATTTTTCCCTCTGTTTGAGAGTCAAAGAAATTTCCCATGGCCCAGTTGGCTGCACTCACCTGAATCGATATATGATCACATTGCAATGTTCCGGCATTTTCTGCAATGACGCCGAATCCATTATCACTTTCTGAAGAAACTCTGATACAACTGTTTTTAATAATGGCACTTCCTTTTTTTATTCGAATTGCCCTGCTGGTACTTCTTCCACGGCAATCAATTTCCACCTTATTAAGATTTGCATTTTCCGCCCGGATACCTTCTAGCGTTTGTGTCGTCTCTGTATTTTCATAAAGAATCTGAACCTGAGACATCGCCAGTTCACAACCTTCGCCTGCGACATCCCAAATACCATGTTCCACATTCCGGAACAAAATCGTCCCGTTTTCAATGGACAGATTCTTTTTGAAATTCATTCCCACCCCAGCATTGCAGGTAATGGTATACTCATTACAATCCAATCGCACATTTTTACTAAAACTACATTCCTCACTGATGGAAATGTTTCTCATTAATTGCATTCGTGGGACTTCTTCCTGCCACACAGCCACCTCTGCATTTTCAATCTCCTCTTCCTGTCGAACCATTCCTGCATTCACATCCGCAAGAGCCTCCTGAAAATGTTCATAGTACACCGGCTGTTGCTGTAATACGCCTTCTCCGATTACATCTTCGTATTCCTTTTGCACATAATCCGGATTCACCGGCTGAAGCACCTCATTGTATAGTTTTTGATGTCGTTCTTTATTCCTTTCCAATCCATTTTCATACAAATATTCCGCAACCAAATACGCACTGAAGCATTTTGCGTGTCCATAGAGAACTTTGCCATCCTTTCGGATCGCATAAGGCCGAACATAATACTCCTGTGCCAGACCGGAATATACCGGCATAATCATTGCATAAACTTTTTTCCCATCACTTTCCCTGACTTTTCCTGCTGACGTGGCAGAAATAGTTTTCACATAGGGGCTTTGGGATTCAACTGTTAACGCCGTATATTTATTTTCTTCATTTTCCAATCCATAAATCAATCCAAAAGTTTCCAACTCATCCATATTCTCTCCAATGGAATAAACGGTTTTTACACCGACTCCCACATCTTTATTATTTAAAATAACATTCGTGGAAATCTGGAATCCATCAATTAGCAATTCCGGCGAAAATTCCATGGAACTTCCCTTGGTTCCCACACTTTTTCCTGAGAACAATATCATCACTATTAAAATGGATACAATATATTTTTGAACTATTTTCTTCACTCCATCACCTTCTTACCAATCCAACTGTACATGCTTGTTTTCACAATATCACATTTTTGACAATGCAACAACCAATTGCCACAGTCTTTCCTGAAAATTGCAAAGCAATTTTCACTCAACACGGCAGTCGCCGTGTTGTAAACCAAAAAGAACAGTGCTTTGGTGAATGCAAGCATTCCCAAAGCACTGTTCTTTTTGGTTTATAATACTGCTCGTTGCGAACGTGATTATTTTCGGATACCGAGTTTTTCGATTAATTCTCTGTATTCGTTTACGTCGTTTTCTTTGATGTAATCAAGTAAACCACGTCTTTTACCTACCATCTTTAAAAGACCACGTCTTGAATGATGATCCTTCTGGTTTACCTTTAAGTGTTCTGTTAAATCCTTAATTCTGTATGTTAAGATTGCTACCTGAACTGCTGGTGAACCAGTGTCTGTAGGTGTCTTACCATATTCTGCTGCTAACTGAGCTTTGATTTCCTTTGTAATCATTATTACATCCTCCTAAATATTTTATTATCCCCTGACA
>JAILRZ010000133.1 GCA_024697845.1 Eubacterium sp.
AAGGGAACCTATCTTGCAAACTCTATGTACAATGAAAAAGCAAAATTACCAATTTACAAAACAGATAATTTGAATGCACCAATTGCAAGTAATGATTGGTGGCAGTCTATGTTAATTAACAAGTTTGGAAATACACTTTGTATGTTACCATTCAAAGCAAGATATTCCACAAAGGGACTTGGAATTTTAACAGCAACAGAAGGATGGCTTCCTGACATGGGACCTACAGATGTAAATGTTTCTGTTAATTCCGAAACAGAAAACGACTTTTATATTCAGCCGGAAAACTTTGATACCACAACAGCTTGTGACAAGGTATCCGGATACAGTGATTTCGCAGTATCAGCACAGCTTTGTGATGACAGTCATGTGGCAATGACAAGTACTTTTGTTAAGGGCTCTCCATATATCTTTACCGAATATGGAACAACTCAGACAATTACATTGGTTTCTGCAAATATCACATCTATCTTTAATGGAAATGGTAATGAAATTTTAACAAGTAATTTAACTTCTGTAACAGCAGACCACATTGGAATCGAAGTTACTGACAGTGACAATAAAAACAGAACAAAGACATCTAAGAGTTATTACTGTTTGACAGTACCTGCAAATACTGTATTCAAGAAAATCGGAAAGAACATTAGAATTACTTTCCCTGGAAATAATGGATACATGTCTGTTGGTACAATGAACAGCAAATCTCAGATTGATACATTCTATCATCATGGTTATGCTTTTGTTACTAATACCGCAGTAACATATAACTACAATGATGGAAATGCAAAGATTACATCAAATTATACAGCAACAACAACATTAAAGAGATCAGGATTTGATAACAATACCTTTATGTGCATGTTACCTCATCAGTGGAAGAACTCTACAGATGATAACAATGCATTCACCACATATACCTCAGTACGTGGTGATTTAAAGACAATCAATTCAAATTCATTCTCAACAGTTTCTGATTTCGCAGGACTTCTTCCAACATTTGCACTTCCTAGAAATGCAGAATTTGACGGAGAAGCAGTTCTTGGATATCTTGGACAGTTAGAAGATGCTACAAAGAATTTAAATCCTGCAGGAGATGCTTACTGGGAAGGAAAGAACCTCCATCCATTAGGAATGGGTGTATTGATGGCTGACCAGTTAGGAGAAACAGAATTAAGAGATGTATTTTTAAAGAGAATTAAGAAGATTTTAGTGAACTGGTTCACATATGATGGAAAGGATGATATTAGTTACTTCATCTACAACCAGAACTGGGGAACATTGTTCTACGAACAGAGTGAATTCGGTGCAAATGCAGCAATCTGTGACCACCACTTTACCTATGGATATTTCATGTTCGCAGCAACTGTTCTTGCAACTTATGATGAACAGTTCTACAACGATTACAAGGGAATGATTGAACTGATGATTCGCGATTACGCAAATCCATCAGGAAATGATAGTGAATACTGCAGATTCAGAGCTTATGATATGTACGAAGGTCATTCATGGGCAGGTGGATACGCTGATAATGATTCAGGAAATAATCAGGAATCAGCCAGTGAATCACTGTTTAGCTGGGTAAGTATGTATCTTTGGGGTGTGTTAACAAAGAATGATACTTATCGTGATGCCGGTGTATTTGGATTTACAAATGAAATGGAAGCAGTAGAACAGTACTGGTTCGATTATGACAAAGACAACTGGATTGATGCTTGGCCATATGATGTAGTAGGTCAGGTTTACGGTGGAATTAACTTCTATGGAACATTCTTTGGTGGACAGCCACTTTACGTATATGGAATTCAGTGGTTGCCAATTTCCGAATACTTAACATACTACGGAATGAACCAGACTAGAGCAGCAGAGATTTATCAGGGATTAGAACATGATACAGATGTTGCTTTGGAAAAAGCAATTCAGGTAGCACAGAATGAAGGAAAGACTCAGGCTGAAATTGATAAGATGGTTAACGAATATCCACATCAGGATACCGGTTGGCAGCATATCACATGGCCATTCCTTTCACAGACAAATCCAACACTTGCAATGCAGAAATTCCTTGCTAATGATACAAAGGTTCAGAGAACTGATACAGCTAATACTTATTGGTTCATCAATGCAATGAAAGAGTTAGGCGTTAAGACAACTGAAATCGTAGCAACAGGAGATTGCTCTGCAGCAGTTTACTATAACAAAGATACACATAAATATACAGCAACCGTTTGGAATCCAACCAATGAAACAAAGGTTGTAGGATTTAAGGTAAACGGAACTCAGAAGGGTACTGCAACAATCGGTGCAAAAGCTTTAGTAAGCTTTGAAGTATATAAGGACAGAAACTTCAATATCCAGCAGGCTGCAACACCGGAAATTTCAGTTCCAACAGGAACATACGATGATACACAGTATGTAACATTAACATCTCCGACAGCGGGAGCAACAATTTACTATACAACAGATGGCTCTATGCCAAATACATCATCACCTGTTTATGATGGAAGTACTTTTGCAGTTTCTTCTACAGCAACTGTTAAGGCAATTGCAGTAAAAGATCAGTTCATTACTTCAGCAATGGCATCCAGCACAATTACTGTAAATGGTACAGATGTTTCAAAGGATACAAACATTGCTTTAGGTAAGAATGTAACAGTTTCCTCAGCAGAAAATCCTTCTGTAGGTGGAGATAAATTAGTTGACAACAATAAGACAACTCGTTGGTCATCACAGTTCAATGACAATGAATCAGCAGTAATTGACTTGGGCAATGAGTATACGATCAACAAAGTTACTCTTGCATGGGAAGCATCCTACGCAAAGGAATATAAGATTCAGGTTTCTACAAATGGAAGCAACTACACAACCGTTTATGAAAACAATAACGGTAAGGGTGGCGACGAAGAAATTATCTTCAATGCCACACCAGCAAGATTTGTTAAGATTCAGGGTGTAAAACGTGCATTGGCATATGGATATTCCCTTTGGGAAGTTGGTGTATACGAAGCAGCTAAAGTAGCAAAGCCTACATTTAGTAAAGAATCCGGAACATACAGCGGAACACAGAACATTGCTATTTCAAGTGCAACAAAAGGTGTTGAAATCCGTTATACAACAGATGGTTCAACACCAAATCAGAATTCAAAACTTTATGTACCAACCGTTAAGGTTAGTAAGACAACAACATTGAAAGCAGTTGCATACCGCAAGGGAATGATTGCTTCAGATGTTGCAACTGTAAATTACACAATTAATGGCGGTGGAAGTGTAGATCCGGAACCACCTGTAGATCCGGAACCACCGGTTCAGCCGGGAACGAATCTAGCATTGAATAAGCAGACAACATCCTCAGGAAATGAAAATGGCGCTATGGCATCTGCAAATGCAGTTGACGGAAATGCAGGAACCCGTTGGTCATCAAACTTTGCAGATGACGCTTGGATGTATGTAGACCTTGGTGCAACATACTCAGTAAGCAAGGTAGTTCTTACATGGGAAGCAGCTTATGGTAAAGCATACAACATTCAGGTATCCACAAACGGAACAAACTGGAACACTGTGAAGACATTAACAAACCAGAATGGTGGAACAGATACAATTGAATTTACAGCAACGAATGCAAGATATGTCAGATTGCAGGGTGTTGAACGTGCATTACCATATGGATATTCATTATGGGAAATGGAAGTTTATGGAGAAGGAAATGGTTCTGGCGGCTCAGGTTCCGGCGGTTCAACCAATGGAGCAAACGTAGCAATTAATAAGACTGTTACAGCTTCCGGTGCAGAGAATGATGCCATGTCAGGTGCAAAAGCAGTAGACGGCGATTCCGGAACACGTTGGTCATCAAACTTCGCAGATAATGCATGGATGACTGTAGATTTAGGACAGATTTATTCCATCAATAGAGTTGTAATCCTTTGGGAAGCAGCTTATGGAAAAGCATATAAGATTCAGGTTTCTACAAACGGAACTGATTGGACTACCGTTTCAAACTTAACAAACCAGGACGGCGGAACTGATTCGATTTCATTTAATTCCGTAAATGCAAGATATGTTAAAATGCAGGGTGTAGAAAGAGCATTACCATATGGATATTCTATTTGGGAATTTGGCGTATATGGTGATTAATAAAGCGTTATACAGCGAAAATCCTTTTGATTTTTGACCGCTGATGACATCATACTTTGGGGAAGATTCACGAAAGTGGATCTTCCTTTTTGTGGATTCCACCTAGTTCTTGGAAAATGTCCAAATAGGTGGAGGGAAATGGAGCGTGTGTGCGGATGTATTCACCTAATTTGCGGAAAACGTCAAAATGGGTGGAGCAAGAGCGGAAAATGTGGCGATGGAATCCACCTAATCACCGGAAAATGTTCAGATAGGTGGAGTAAAAGAGAAAAAGCCAGGAAAAGCCTCCACCTAATTTGCAGAAACTGCCCGAATGGGTGGAAATGCCGAAAGATTCAATGGAAAAGACCACATAAAAGTGATAAACTGAACGTAGTGAAAAAAAAGAGGAGAACGTATTTGAATCGGAAGGCAATTTATTTACTGATTATTATATACTTAGCGTTTATTAGTTTGGGACTGCCGGATCCAATGCTTGGAAGTGCATGGCCGACTATGTATCCGGAAATGAGAGTCCCGGTTTCTTATGCAGGCATACTGTCTATGATTATTTCTGTGGGAACCGTAGTTTCCAGTTTATTGAGCCACCGACTCACGAAAAAACTGGGAACAGGAAAAGTAACTGCAATCAGTGTCTTGATGACTGCGGTGGCATTGTATGGCTTTTCCGTCAGCAATAATTTTTTGTTGCTAATCATTTGGGCAATTCCATATGGTTTGGGAGCCGGAGGCGTGGATGCTGCACTGAATAATTATGTGGCAACGCATTATGCCAGTAGACACATGAGTTGGTTACATTGTATGTGGGGCGTGGGTACGATTATCGGCCCTTATGTTATGGGGTATGTATTAGCTTTAGGAAAAACATGGAATGACGGTTATAAGGTGGTAGCTGTTACACAGTTTGGATTGGCATTTCTCTTGGTGGCAACGTTGTTTTTGTGGAAAGAAAATCAAGGACAGAAGAGTGTGGAAAAAACGGCACCAATATCGTTAAAGCATATTTTGAAATTGCCGGGAGTAAAAGAGGTAATGGCGACTTTCTTTTGTTACTGTGCGTTGGAACAGACGGCAATGCTTTGGGCCAGTAGTTATATGGTGCTTCATAAAGGTGTTGTAGCAGAAGTGGCTGCAAGATATGCCGGAATGTTTTTTATCGGAATTACTGCTGGGAGAGCGGTTAGCGGATTTATGACATTAAAGTTAAAAGATACGGAAATGATACGATTAGGACAATGCGTAATTTTGTCAGGAATTGTTGTAATGCTTCTTCCATTTGGAAGGACGATTACGTTAATCGGACTGATTATGGTCGGCTTGGGCTGTGCACCGATTTATCCATCCATCATTCATTCCACTCCATTTCGATTTGGAGCGGAACAATCACAGGCAATTATCGGTGTTCAAATGGCTAGTGCCTATGTAGGAACCAGTTTGATGCCACCTCTTTTTGGTATGATTGCAGAGCGGTTAGGTGTGGTATGGTTGCCAATCTATTTGTTAGTGATTTTGGTAATGATGGCACTTATGCATGAGAGGTTATTAATAAAGACAAGGAGGTAGTGGGATGTATTTGGTCTCGGCGTATTTTGATAAAGAAACAAATAAGAAATTGCAAAGCTATATGCAGGCAATTGCAAAGGAAACGGGAAATACATTTATGACGGAAAATAAAGTTCCGCCCCATATGACCATTTCCGCCATTGAAGCAAAAAACATTGAAGTGTTATCTCCGAAATTTGAAACGCTGAAGGGGAAAATCTGGACGGGAAAAATCAAGATTGTATCCATAGGACAATTACTTCCGTACGTGTTTTATGCCACTCCGGTGCTGAATCAGTATTTGGAACAACTGTCCGGAGAAGTCTACAATGCTTTTGCCGAAATTGAAGAAACCCGAATTAGCAAATATTATCAGCCACATTCCTGGTTGCCACATATTACATTAGGAAAGACATTGACACCGGAACAAATGAGAGAGGCGTTTCAAGTGATGCAAAAAATGTTTGCACCGATGGAGGCGACCATCGTGGAAATTGGCCTGGCTAAAGTAAATCCCCATGAGGATTATTCGAGAATTGTATTGTAAAAGGAATAGAAATGAACGATAAAAAAGAATTGATTCGAAGAAAAAAACAAAAATTGCACAAGTATCAGAAACGGGCGACATCGAAGAAAAAGGCAGAATTGGTACTTCGAAATACGAAGGAGGTTACTCCGGCAGTACCGACGGAATTTGATGAACGGGAATACACTACAGCCTTCGGATTGATGGCAGAACTGGTTCAGTATATTGAAATGGCGGACATTCTGAATCGAATTGATCCGGACAAAAAGTATGTGTTAGAGATTCCTTCTTTATTGAAGAATCAGATGCATGCCGGAGAGTTTTTGAAGAATCATGGGAAATCCGGAGAAAGAATCCTTTCATCACTGATTGAGAAAATTGATGATGAGGGAAGTCGTCTTGTTGGAAATATGCAATTAAAGGATGATTTATCATTGACAGGAAAACCAATGCAGGAAGTGGCAATGACGTATCACAACATCTATACCCAACGGGAATTAACGTACATTGCCAATACTGTGGAAAAAACATATAAGCAGGTGGAGCAGATTGAACATGGACAGATGGACGATCGTATTGCAAATCTGCAAAGCGGCAGGGAACAGATTCTTCTGGCAATGAGTTTGAAAGATGAAGAAGAAAAGAAACAATCGATTCGTTTGGGAAGACGGGATATGATTGAGGCAAAAAATCAAATTGGAAAAACGTTGGAGAGAAAAACACGGGAATTTGAACCACTGCCGAAGGAACGAATGAAACTTTTGATGAAGCAGGTCCGGGATTCGGATTATCTAAGCAGTAAAGATGATGAAGTGGAGGAAATACAGGAATATTACAATCTGTATCTGGAAGCAACAAAATTGCTAACTGCTTCGTATATTTACAGTGGAGAAGAAGATGCGGCCAGACAGGTGGCAATGGAAAGCAAAAACTTTATGAAACAAATTGATTTTACGAATTTGAAATCCATTGAACAGGTCCATCAGGGAGAATCGTTAGAGGAAATGTTCTTTAATGCACCGGTAGAATATCTGGAAATCGAAGAGAAGGAAATTTTGGAAAATTCCGGAGAAGGGACGGTGAAAATTGAAGTTCAGGGAAGTGAATTGTTGGAGGTGTTAGAACATGACGCAGAAGAAATATCAGAGTAGAAAACTAAACAGAGCAAATCATAGAAAACAGGAAAAAATTGCAAAGGCAGTGCAATTGGGAAGCGTTGCGTTAACGGCAGCAATAACCATATCAGCAGGTGCGTTGCTGAAAAAGAAAAAAGGATGAAAAGAGGAATGACATGAAGAAGAAAATCGTAGTATTGATGATTGGAGCAACAGTGTTCTTAACAGCATGCGGAGAAACAAAAGAAAAACAGCCGGAGGTAACGACGGTGGTAGAAACAATGACAACGGAGAAGGGGACTATTGCTGAAGCGGAGTCTTCTGAAAAAATGGAGACGAATGCATCAAAGGGAACATCATTAGAGGAGTATTTGAAAGATTACAAGGATAGTGCAACGTATCACCTACTGTACGATTATGCTTTGAACAAGAAGGCAGAGGAAAAAGATGGTGAGGTTTCGTATCATTTTGAATTAGATGAAAACGAAAACAGAATTCCGGGAACAGTGATTGCACATTATAGCAAGGTACATGGAGATACGACCTATGCAATGTCATTTTGTAGAAGTTTTATTCAGATGGAATATCCCGAACTGTCGGAAGCTTATAAAGATGTGGTGATTTTAGAGGGGCAGGGAGAATATGCTCAGGAAATGGAATTTGATGATTATTCCATTCGATTGATACCGAGCTCTGACCTGACAGAAATGACGGTAGAACTGCGAACAAGACATCACTAATGATTCGTTGATTTCAATGTCGCATACAAAGCGACCATTTCTGGTTTGATTTTTTCTATACTTTGATTATCAAATACGAAAGAGAGGTAATCAATATGAAGAAAGGATTTACAGAATTAGTTTTTATTTTAGATCGAAGTGGTTCTATGTATGGATTGGAACAGGATACAATCGGTGGTTTTAACAGCATGTTGGAAAAACAGAGAACACAAGAAGGGGACGTTGTTGTTACAACGGTGTTGTTCAACAATGATGTTGAAGTACTTCACGAAAGGATTCCATTGGAAGCAGTTCGTCCGATGACCCATTCGGATTATCATGTATATGGATGTACTGCATTATTAGATGCTGTGGGAAATGCAATTCATAAGACCATAAATGTTCAAAAAAGCATGGAGAAACAGTATCGAGCAGAAAAAGTTATTTTTGTTATTATTACAGATGGAATGGAAAATTCTAGTCGAGAGTATTCGTACCATCATATTAAAAATCTTATTGAAAAACAAAAAAAGAAATATTCCTGGGAATTCATATTCTTAGGTGCAAACATTGATGCTGTAGAAGAAGCTGCAAAAATGGGAATTGGTGAAGACCGTTCTGTGACTTATTTCAACGATAGTGAAGGGGTACAGTTAAATTACGAAGTTATCGGAAGTACTGTTGCAAAAATGCGTGCAGTATCAAAGATGTCTGCTGTAGGTCGCGAATGGAAAGAAAAAATCGAAAAGAATCATGAAAAAAGAGAGGATAAAGTATGCCACTGAAAATATTGAGGCAGGATATTAAAACAATTAAAACGGATGCTATTGTATGTTCATCCCCAAATCAACTGGAGCCGGTCATTGTTGCGGAGAGAGCGAGCGCTTCGGCAAGTTATAAAATTCAAGTGGAAGAACCGGTATGGATTGATGGAAAACATCAGGAAGAAAAGATACTATATCAAGCCTATCAGTCGGCTTTGACAATAGCTAAAAAGATGGAATTATCCTCCATTGCTTTTCCGGTATTGGCTTCTGGAGAGAAGAAATATCCGGCACAATTAGCAGTAAAAGTTGCAATGAAAGCTTTTCGGGATTTCTTGGAAACAGATGAAATGGATATTGTATTGCAGCTTTGTGATAAAAAAGTTTTTGGATTCCCCTCAAGTTTGGTAGCGTCTATTGACCAATATATCAATGACTATTATATTGATGAACAGAAGTACAGTAAAGAATGTATGGTTTGTCAATCTATTATTAAAGAAGGAGGAATCTTCGCAGACGGGATTACAATATCGGAAGACCAGGTTGAAGGGCTAGAAGAATTAATGAATCAACGGGAAGAAACCTTCACTCAAATGTTGTTGCGCTTGATTGATGAAAGGGGCATGACAGACGCAGAAGCATACAAGAGAGCGAATGTGGACCGTAAGTTGTTTTCGAAGATTCGAAGTAATCAAGCCTATACACCAAGTAAAAAGACGATTTTTAGCTTTGCGATTGCACTGCAGTTGTCGATGGAAGAGACAGAAGAATTATTGAAGAAAGCAGGCTTTGCCTTTTCAAATTGTATTAAATTTGACGTGGTAATATCATTTTTTATCGAACATAAAATGTATGATATCTTTGAAATAAACGAAATTCTGTTTCAGTATGATCTCCCGTTGCTGGGAGTATAAAAAAGAAGACTTTATCAAAAAAGGAGTTATCATAGCAATGATAGCTCCTTTGTGATTTTAGATTAGTTTACAATGGTGTTCAGCCAAATTCCTTTTCGAACCAAGATAGCACCAACGAAAGCCTTGCATGCTTCCGAACAGTTAACAATCAGGAAAATCGTAATAATCGGAAGGCTACTGTAATGACATAAAATCATTGACAGCGGAACATTTACAACCCAGATAAAGCAACTGTCAAATAAGAAGGTAACAATTGTTTTTCCGCCACTTCGCAGTGTGAAATATGCGGCATTGGTATAGGCGTTAAACGGTGTGACCAATGCAAATACCAGAATGAACTGAGATGCCAGATGGCGAATCTCATCCGTGGTGTTGTAAATGTATGGAAAGAATGGTGCCAGAATCGCCAATACAATGGATGTGGTAATGGCAATCAGTACAGAAAGCACGCTGAGTTTCCGATTGGAATCTCGGGCTTCTTCTAAATTACCGGCACCTAACAATTGACCAATAATAATGGCGATGGTGGTCCCCATAGTTACAAATACAATGTTGAACACATTGCTGATGGTGTTGTTAATGTTAATGGCACCGATTGCAGCAAGTCCCCGGGTGGAAAGAGCCTGCGTCTGAAAGGTGAGTCCCAAAGCCCATAAAAATTCATTGGCAAGAATCGGAGAACCTTTCAGAACAATATCGCGAACCAGTGAAAACGGTACTTTGAAACTGCGATAAGCCCTATGGATAAATGGGAATTGCTTTTGGTGCGTATGGGTGTAAATTACAACAATGAAAAATTCTACATAACGAGACATTCCTGTAGCAATGGCTGCACCGGCAACCCCGAGTTTAGGAAATCCAAATTTACCAAATATCAATAAGTAGTTAAACACTAAGTCAATGATAACCGATGAAACACTGGCAATCATTGGGATAATTGTTTTACCACCTTCTTTTAAGGTGGTGCTGTATGCATTGGAAAGTACAATCGGGGGAATACCAATTAGGATAATAAATAAATATTTTTTGGCATAGCCGAAAGTGGCATTAATATTTCCGGACTGACTGCCTTCGTGTAAGAAGGCATGAATCAAAGAATGATTCATTGTCAGAAAAATGATGGCTACCAGAAGAATGGTAAACAATCCAAAGATAATCTTGATGCGGAAAGTATTGCGAACGCCCACGTGATTTTCCTGACCAAAGTATTGGGCGCTGAATATTCCGGCAGCGGACATTCCACCGAATACGAG
>JAILRZ010000016.1 GCA_024697845.1 Eubacterium sp.
TATTATTGTTTTCATTTAATTCATCAAAATGACCTGTTTCAGCCTGCTGTACATAGCCCAAATCATCTGCTTTAATGACTAAATCATAACTACCTTCCTTCAATACATTAATATCATTAATTTGTAAATCAACTGTACTACCAACTGTTAAACCATTAATTGTATGTGTACCAATCACCTGAGCAATATTTGGAGATATTGCCGGCATATTGATTCCAATCCAATATGCATAATCTATTGTAACATCGTCATCGCCTGTCGGTGATGGCATTGCCTGTGCAGTACCAATATTCTTAACTGTCGCAGTTAATGAGAATGGTACTTTAACCTTATAATCATTTGTACTTGCTACTACATTCGTAATAATAAAGTCTGGTTTTGCAACTGCAGTAGCATAAGCATAATAAGCAGATTCTCCTGTAATCGGATTATCATATGTTGCCGTAATATCCACAGTACTAGACTGATCTAATTGTCTGGAGAATGTATACGTATATGTTCCCTCTGCTAATGTAGCATTTGGTTCTGCTCCAGTTGTATCAATCACTTCTGTGTAAACAGTTCCGTTAGATGTATAAGAAATCTTATATCCTGTAGCCTTTGGACCTGCATTCCACGAAGCAGATACTACGCCGTTTGTATTTGTCAAAGTAACCGTTCCACTATCAACTACTTTAACTCTGGTATTTTCCGTAAGGTTATTGGTTTCACCTGCTGTGCCTTCTGGAACATTATTATCCGCATCGGCACGTCCTGCTATATCAATATAACCTCTCACGTAATCTTCCTGTGTTACTGTGTAGTTAAATGTGTAATCAATAATATTTTCTTCAGGATTTTCAGAATCATATGGTGCTAATGTATGGATTCCTTCCGTAGACCACGCACCGTTAACTCCATTGATTACAAGTTTTTCAACAATATTTCCAGCTGCTGTAGCGGTTCCTTCACCAACATTCTTCATTACCATTCTTACTTGGATTACGTCACCAACTTTGTAAGCATCCTTGGCAATCGTTAATGAATCAATAACCAAATCTGGATATGCAATTTCTGCTACTACTACTTCAAATGTGTCATTGTTGTTTTGTTCATTACTTTCAACAACGTTATTTCTCTCATCAACCTTGTAATTAAGAGTCTTTGTTCCTACCGTTGTAGGATGATATCCTGGAACTGAATCTGTAATTGTTTCATTTGGATCCAAATCAATACTGATACCAGCTTTATAATTTGTCCATTGGCCATCAGAAGCCCAAATTACTAAATCGTTTGTAACAGCCTGTGCTGTACCAATATTCTTTACAACAAAGACAATGTTATTATCAACATCAAGATTAGCGGTATCACCACTGGTTCCTACAGAAGTAGCAACCAAGTCAGCCTTTGCTGTTCCTACTGCATGGTTAATTACATCATTTCCATAAACTGTTTCAACAATGACCTGAGTATTATTCTTTAATACAACATCCGCTGGGAATGTGTATGATGTTGAAGCAGACGGAATAGTAATTTCATGTTCCTGATCATCACTTGTTGTGTATTTAAGTTTTATAGAATCAGGGGTTCCTGTAACCGCCGGCCATGTAGCTGTAACATCTGTTCCATCATTTGTTAAAGTAAGTTCCTTAGGCTGTTCGTAGAATTTAAAGCGTGCAATCTTCTCATTATCCTTTTCAGATAATTCATCTACATGTTTATCAATGTCTGCAACACCTCTAAAGGTAACAATGCCTACATCTCCGGCACCGATAGTATATGTATATTCAGCATCTCTTGTACCACCCACCGGAATAGTTTCTCCAGAATTTTTGTTGAACAAAATTACCCATCCATTTTGAACATTAGACTCTGCGTTATCACTTACAGATTTCTTATATAACCAAGTTGTTAAATTATCTACTGTAGGTGCTGCTGGTGCAGTACCGATATTCTTCGTAGTTACCTTAATCTTGATTGTATCTCCTGCATAGAAAATTCCATTTTCATTATTACCGTTGTTATCTGTTATTTTAATATCTGAGATAACTAAGTTAGCCTTATCTTCCTGAACAATATTAACTGTTGCAGTTTCCTCACCAGTTTTAACTCCTGTTTCTTCCTGATTCTGACCTGCTGGAAGTCCATAATAACTTTCAACCTTAACTGCATGTTCACCTGCGCCATATCCTGTGTATACATGATCTAATGTTGCATTATCACTTACCTTCACATCATCAATATATACTTTATAGTAATAGTTATCAGCTAAATGTTCTGGAACATTAGTATTCCATCCCACCTGAATGCTACTGTTTGATATATTCTCACCATTAGGTATAGGTGAACCAACTACCTTAGTTACTTTATAAATATCTTTTGCAACTGCATCAGATAAGTTAAGAGTAGCTCCATCTAATCCGTGTAAATCAAATAGTAAATCATATGTATCCAAAACTGGAGTAAATGTAAATGAGTAATGAAGAACCGCTGTACCTGTTTGCTCATCATATACAAATGGATACTCTGCTGCTGGTCCATCTAAATTAGGATCAAATCCTTCTTCATCAGTTACATTTCTTGGATCTTGATATACCCAACGTAAACCTGCATCAATCTGTTCTTGTGTTAATCCATATAGTTTACCTGCATATGTATAGTTACCATTGTCATTAGCTATCTCATCTGCTACGCATTTAATACCAATTTTTAAACTTCCAGGATTATCTCTTATTGTATTGATAATATCTCCATCTGTAATAGTTAAATCAAATGAAATATTAACTAATCCACCTACGTCTTCTACATTAAGATGTCTATCATAGATAGCCGCTTTAGCATCCCACTGTGCAGCACTAGTAATATTAGTTAATGTTACTGTACCATCATTGAGATATGTAGCTTTTAATCCTGAAACTTCCCCGTCTTTTGGAGTAATAGTGAAATTCCATTTACTTGGAACACCAGTATTATTCCAGATATCAGTTTTATCACCATAAATATAATTCTTATTTAATGTAAATGTATCTGTTCCAATCACTTTTTTAGAATTAACATCAGCAAATGCTTCTGGAGCATTTTGTCCATCTGGAATAGCCACTACAGAAATTGAATGCTGTCCGATAGTCTGCGCCTGTCCATTCTTATCTGAAGTACCATTCTCAGTATCTACTAGAGCATAAGCTGGTACATTATAAGATGTTTCTGTAATATCATCTTCCCAAAGTTTGCCATCAACATATATAGCATATGTATGGTCTTCCACTGCATCCCATGACATATAATCACAACGCTCTTTCTCCCAAGCGTTATCTATAGTTCCTGTAGAATGTAATGTAGAATCTACTGCTTCCGGATCCTTATACTTGAAGGAAACTGTCTGCGAATCCACTTCACTTCCTGCAACATATGTTTTTAATACAACATTATATTCTCCATATGCAACTCCTGTTAAATCAAGAGTTGTTGTTCCAGTTGAAATATTATTTGTTGTAGAACCATTAAATGTTACTGAATATGTTGCTCCTGCGGTAGTTGCATCAGCGCTTGGTGTCCATGTCATTACACCTGCCTGAGTAATTGCAATACCGGTTGGAACGTAATTCATAATTTTTGTTTTCTTAACATAGATTGTGGCTGCATCGCTTCCATTTGCTGCTACAATATCAACCTTATACACACCACTTTCTGTTAAATCTGTTTCAGGAATATACACATTTCCGTCGCCTGTTTTTTGGATTTCAACGCCACAAACCTTTACAGATGAAAACGGTGCTCCAAGAACTCCCATTCCAAAATGAACATTCCCTCCATTAACCTCTCGTGTTGGAAAGTATGTGTTAACATCATATGTTGTATAATACTGATATGTCCCCACGGAAGAACTTCCTAAATCCGTCCATTCTGCTAAAGCCGGAATGTCTTCTGCATCTAGCGGTTCAATCACAGTTGGAGCCGCTGTAGTTGGTTCCGGAGTTGTTGTTTCTTCTGTTGTGACTTCTTCTCCTACAACCTTAATCGGCAGGAAATAATCATTTCCATTTTGAGCTCGAACACCGATATATGTAATCTCATTCACTTCAAATAAACTCTGAGCAAAGAACATTACGTCAGTTGCACTTGTACTGTGGAAAAAGGTTTGTGATTCATCAACCAGTTTGGTGTCGTTAACCCAAATTGATTTTGCAGAAGGTGCATAAGCACCACCCATTCCAAATCCCAAAGCCGGTGTACTGATTGTAATACCAGCCGAATAGGTCAGACTACTCGGTGTGTCTGATAATTCACGATGTCCTGAGCATCCTAGTGCAGTTGCTTGAGCAGTTCCAAAATACCAGTCATTACCAGAAGTATCTGTTCCAATCTTTGTCCATCCATCATCTGGAACTGTAACACTACTATAATCTGGTGTACCCTCTATTTCTTCATCTGGTCCATAAATTCCAACATCCCAAAGAGAATAACCATAGCCTGTCGTTCTTGTGGTTCCATTGATTTTTATATATCTTGCATCTACACCTGAACTAAGTGTAATTGTATCTAACCTATTTGCTCCAGCCGAAGCATTTTCAATAGTTGCAACAGTTGTATAATTTGTTCCATCTGTAGATAGTTCAACTGTAAAGTCCTTAGCACTAGCAGTTTCCCACCAAAGAACAAATTGTTTAACTTCATATAAATGTTTTAAATCAATAATAATATATTGTGGATCTGATGCTGAAGAAGCCCAACGTGATCCGCCATTTTTATCAATGGCATTACTAGCAGCAATATCTTCAGTCGAACCTGTTGCTGATGCTTCTTCGTATCTAGAATAATTGTATAATGTTGTCTCGTCTACTGTTTTAGTATCAGAAGCTACCGCTGTTCCGCCACCAACTACAGAATTGACATCTGCAGCAGCTACTGGCGCTGGTGCATTAAACTGTGTTGTAGCTAATGTAGTATAGGTGTTTCCACTATCCGTACTATATGCAACTGTAATATCTGTTCCGTCTTCAACTTCATAACCATTTGTTGTTAAGTTGTAGCTTGTTGTTCCTGCCGGTACGTCAACAGTCTGCGCTGTGTAATCGTCAGCAATCTGCTGTACCAGTGCTTGTTCCGGTGCTCCCGGTGCTGTATATTTTCCTGAGAATGTCAGGCGATATCCTGTAGCACCATCCATTGCATCCCAAGATACGATAACTTGATTGTTTTCTGTGGAAACGCTTGCTTCATAAGAAACATTCCATGTTTCATCTAAGCCTGCAATTCTATGTTCGAAATAATTCTTAACCTGAGCTACAGCACTGGTAGAATCATTTGCAGCATTGTAACTTGTGTAAGCAGTTGCTCCTGCAACACCATTAGCAATCATCTGCATATATCCGTATGAATCACCGGTATCCGCTGTATCAATCGCCCATCCTGCTCCACCATTGGCAGTTGCAGTATAGTTTCT
>JAILRZ010000027.1 GCA_024697845.1 Eubacterium sp.
ACATGATAACCTAAAAGCATTAATGGTATCGGCACAGGCTTTCGTAGTAGTCGGAATTGCATTGTATATTGCAAGAAAGATTGAGGGACGACGTCATATTGGATTTGCCATCTTCTTGATTCTTTTCGGAGTGTTTCTGTTTACATTGACTATGATGGATCAAAGAAATATGTTTGATATAATGGATATTCCAAAAATTCGTTCAGTGGAAGATTTGAAAAATCTAATGGATTACGAAAAAGTTGGAATTTGGGGAGCTGCAACCTTCCTGATTTATTCCGGAATTATACTGATGGTTGCATACTTTAGTTATATCTGCACTTTCCGAAGCCGTTGTAATTATGAAGTGGCGGCAGTTTGTAATGATTTGAAAGAAAGAAGATTTGAAAGCGTTTATCGTTGCCCGATTTATGAAATTCCGTTTAATGGAAAAACTTATTTCCTTTCGAATGGATATTTCATTAAAAATCATGTTCCGAAGATTGGCGATAGAGTACGAATTAAAATCAATTATGAAAATCCGGAGGAGTTCCGTTTGGTAAAACATGATCCTCACGAATCCGGAGATTTAATGGCTTTGGGATTGGCCCTGGCCGTGTTTGGCGGAATTTTCTTATATTTAGGAAAAAAATATAATTTATACTAAAGATGAGACCCTGATCAATGAGAATGTTGATTGGGGTTTTTATTTGTTGAAAAGTATGGAAGATAGAAAAAATGTGCGAAATGTGGTAAAATATTCGATACGAGTATTGAAAACTTCATAGAAATTTAGTTCAAAAATAGGAGGAACAACATGGAAAGGGTACAAATTGAAAAAGATTCAATTCAGGAAGAATTAATCATTCCGCTTTACCGGAAAAAAATGTGTATAGAAAAATTTCCGGCATTGTTTCAAGATGAGAAAGCTTTAGAATTGCTTTCAAGAAT
Source organism: Eubacterium sp. (assembly GCA_024697845.1). GTDB lineage: Bacteria > Bacillota > Clostridia > Lachnospirales > Lachnospiraceae > Eubacterium_G. The sequence continues at coordinate 931 of JAILRZ010000027.1, forward strand.
GGACTATGACTTTAGTGAAGTGGAAAAGATAGAGAGTAAAAAAGGTCGTCAGTTTGACACAATGGAGGCTGCAATTCGTTACAATGATATTGTAACAGAAATTGAAAAATTTTTGAAAAATAATCCATATGCATCCATTGTAAACATTGGTTGTGGGTTGGATCAAACAGCTGAAAAATGTGATAACGGAACCTGTCAGATTTATAATTTAGATCGACCGGACATTATGGAATTCCGAAATCAACTTTTACCGGAAACAGATCGAATTCATAATCTGGATTATGAATTGATGGATTTGGCCTGGTTTGACGAAATCGAAGCAGAACAGGGAGTTCTTTTTTTTGCTTCGGGAGTTTTCAGCAAGATTAAACGTGAAGATATAAAAAAATTGTTTAACGAAATGGCTTTAAGATTCCCGGGATGTCGTCTTGTTTTTGATTCCATGGGAAAAGTGGCATTGAAAATGAAATTAAAATCCTGGGCAACAGAAAATAAAATTGAAAATTTGGAAGATTACTTCTATGTGGATGATACCAGATGGGATATCCGTCCATGGATTAAAAATGCAAAGCTTAGTGAAAAGAGCTATATGAAAGCATATGGAAATATGAAAGAGGAAGCATTGTCCAAAAGTTATCGGTTCTATGCAAAGTTGGCTGACAAAAGCTTTAAATTGAAAATTGTAATTATCGATTTTGCAAACCGGAGAAATTGAAAATAATTTTCAATTTTATGTTGACAGTAATATCCATCTCCTGTATAATTTGATAATGATTTTCAAATTCAAGGAGAGATAGATATGAAACGACTGATGATTTTAGCATTAAGCATTGTTATGTTAACAAACTTAACAGGCTGCGGAATAGGAAAAACAAAGGACAATAATAAAATAAGTATTGTGACAACCATTTATCCGGAATATGACTGGGTTCGAAATGTGGTGGGGGATCAAATGGATTCCGTTGAAATCACAATGTTACTGGATAATGGCGTGGATCTTCACAGTTATCAGCCAACCGCTGAGGATATTATGAAGATTTCGACCTGCGATATGTTTGTCTATGTAGGTGGTGAATCGGATGCCTGGGTAGAGGATGTATTAAAAACATCTGTAAATAAAGAAATGAAGGTTATTAACCTGATGGATTCCCTAAAAGGAAAAGTTAAGGAAGAAGAAGTTGTTGAGGGAATGCAGGCAGAGGAAGAGGAAGAAAAAGAAGAAGAACCTGAATACGATGAACATGTATGGCTTTCTGTGAAAAATGCGGAAAGTCTTGTGAAAATAATTGCGGAGACTTTGGGAGAAGTTGATTCAAAGAATGCTGAAAACTATGCGAAGAATGCTGAAAACTATCAGGGACAGTTAGATGCATTGGATAAAAAATATCAGGAAGCTGTTGTGGCAGGTTCAAAGAAAACCCTGCTTTTTGCAGACCGTTTTCCGTTCCGGTATTTTACCGACGACTACAAATTATCCTATTATGCAGCTTTTGTAGGATGTAGTGCTGAAACAGAAGCAAGCTTTGAAACCGTAGTATTTTTGGCGAAAAAAGTGGACGAATTGCAATTGAAAACGGTTCTTACCATTGACGGATCCGATAAAAAGATCGCAGAGACCGTTGTAAAAAATACAAAATCCAAGAACCAGAGTATTGCGACATTGAATTCCATGCAGGGAGTCACCAATGAAGATATTGAAAATGGAGTGACGTATCTGTCTGTTATGGAAGATAATCTGGAAGTTCTTAAGCAGGCACTGAAATAAAAGATTGAGGTTGAAAGAATGTTAGAAAAGTTGGCATTATATTTTGAATATCCTTTTGTAAGATATGCAGTCATTGTAGGAGTTTTGATTTCTTTATGCTCTTCGTTGCTGGGAGTTACGTTAGTATTGAAGCGATTCTCCTTTATTGGAGACGGGCTGTCTCATGTAGCCTTCGGGGCAATGGCAATTTCTGCAGTCGTTGGTTTGGCGGATGATATGATTCTGGTACTTCCGATTACAGTTATATGTGCAGTGCTGTTACTTTGGACAGGACAGAATGCGAAGATTAAAGGGGATGCCGCTGTTGCAATGATTTCTGTAGGCGCACTGGCAATCGGATACCTGTTGATGAATATATTTTCAACCTCCGCAAATGTTTCAGGTGATGTTTGTTCTACGCTGTTTGGCTCAACATCTATTTTGACATTGAAGCAAACAGAAGTAATTTTATGTATTGTATTGTCAATTGTAGTTGTGACTTTATTTGTGTTTTTTTATAATCGGATTTTTGCCGTAACTTTTGATGAAAACTTCGCAAAAGCGATTGGTACGAAGGTGAATGGATTTAATTTGCTCATTGCAGTAATAATTGCCATCATCATTGTTTTAGCGATGAACCTGGTAGGGTCATTACTGGTATCAGCCTTGATTATATTTCCGGCACTTTCGGCAATGAGAATCTTTAAAAGTTTTCTTTCTGTAACGGTGTGCTCAGCAGTATTGTCAGTTGTGTGCTCTGTATCGGGGATTTTGATTTCCATTCTGTACGGAACGCCGGTTGGTTCAACAATTGTTGCAATTGATATTGTGGCATTTTTAATTTGTTGTGCAATGGGGAAAATCGGAGGTCGAAGCGAATGATGAAGCAAGGGTTGCTGATGATTTCTTTGGTAGTAGTGCTGACAGGGTGCGGAAAGGAAAATCAGTTTGTTGAACAGGAAATCGCCAGACAGGAAGGAAAGACTACGGAAGCGATTGAAATTGAAAAATATACTTCCGCACCGGATATTGAAGATATTCGCGAAACGGCAGTGGTGGAAGATACGATTGATTTGACAAAGATGTCTTCGACGATGGTGTACTCTCAGGTAAATGACATTGTGATGTATCCGGATCAATACATTGGAAAAGAAATTATTATGGAAGGAACCAATGGGATTTATAAAGAGGATTCAGCTAAAAAGGTTTACTATTCCTGTATCATTCAGGATGCTACAGCATGTTGTGCGCAGGGAATTGAGTTTCAACTGAAGAAAGGAATCAAATATCCAAAGGATGGAGAAGTGGTTAGAGTGCGAGGAATCTTCAACGTATATGAAGAAGGTGGATATTCTTTTTGTAGATTGGAGAAAGCCACTTTGGAGAAAGTAAAATAGACAGCAAAAGTTCTTTCTTGCATTTATTGTCGAAAATGAGTATACTATGAAAGACTGATGTGATAAGAATGTGATGATAATACCGGTGTTGATGGCACCGGTTGTTTGCATAGTGGGAGGAAATCATGGAAGAAAAGAGAAATTCCTTTTCGGGAAGAATCGGATTTGTATTGGCAGCAGCCGGTAGTGCAGTTGGTTTAGGGAATCTTTGGAGATTTCCGTATTTGGCAGCAAAAGACGGTGGAGGAGTGTTTTTAATTGTATACCTGGTACTGGCGTTGACTTTTGGATTTACTTTGCTGGTATCGGAAGTTGCCATTGGACGAAATACTCGTCAGAGTTCACTGACGGCTTATGGAAAAGTAGATCAGCGATTTAAAGGAATCGGTGTATTTTCTGCATTAGTCCCGTTTTTGATTTTACCTTATTACTGTATTATTGGCGGATGGGTGCTGAAATATTTCGTTACCTTTGCGACAGGGAATGGAAAAGAAGCGGCTCAGGAGGGCTATTTTGGTGGATTTATTACACAGCAATATGCACCGATTGTGTTTGATGCAATCTTTTTGTTGGCAACAGCCTTTGTCATTTTCAAAGGAGTTGATAAAGGAATTGAAGCCATTTCAAAAATTTTAATGCCAATTTTGTTTATATTGGTTGTAGGAATTTCGATTTTTTCTATTTGTATTAGTGATCCGGAAAGTGGAAGAACCGGTCTTCAGGGATTAAAGGTTTATCTGATACCGAATTTTTCCAGAATGACAATTAAATCTTTCTTTATGGTTGTAATGGATGCGATGGGACAGTTGTTCTACAGCATTAGCGTGGCTATGGGAATTATGATTACCTATGGTTCCTACGTAAAGAAAGGGGACAATCTGATGAGATCTGTTAATCAGATTGAAATTTTTGATACGGTAGTTGCTTTTTTGGCAGGAATTATGATTATCCCGGCAGTTTATGTATTTATGGGAACAGAAGGAATGAAAGGCGGTCCGGGTCTGATGTTTATTGCAATCCCTCAGGTCTTCAAGGCTATGGGGCAGGCTGGCCAGGTGATTGGAGCTGTATTCTTTCTTATGGTTTTATTTGCGGCCTTGACTAGTTCTATTTCCGTAATGGAAGCAGTAGTTGCCGGATTAATGGATAAGTTCAAAATTTCCAGAAATAGAGCAACGACTATTGAAACAGTCATCGCATTGGGAATTGGCATTATTATCTGTCTTGGATACAATGTTCTTTATTTTGAAGCAAAACTGCCGAATACACCGCCGGATTCTAATGTTCAGATTTTGGATATTGTGGATTACATTGCCAACAATGTCCTGATGCCAATTGTTGCTATTGGAACCTGTATTTTGATTGGATGGTTTGTTAAACCGAAATTTGTTATCGATGAAGTAACCAGAAACGGAGAAAAGTTCGGAAGAAAGGGCTTGTATATTGTTATGGTTAAAGTGGTAGCTCCGATTCTTTTAGTATTATTATTGTTAGGAGCTTTTGGAATTCTATAGACAAAATCCTGCGAAGATGTCATACTATGTTATTAGAGACAACGTGTAGGATTGCA
>JAILRZ010000058.1 GCA_024697845.1 Eubacterium sp.
GAAAAAGAGTAAGAACAGTAGTATCAATTTTGTTAGCGGTATCATTGATGATATCGTTGCTGCCGGTTATCGGATTGCAAGAAAAAACAACGGTAAAAGCAGCAGGATGGCGAAGTGCATTATATCCTGAGGACTGGACGCCAGGTTACTCCATTAATAACGGCACTCAGTATATTCAGGATTTTTCTTATGCCGGTTATGAAAAAGGAGAGAAAGCGCTTCCGACAACTATGAGCGGAACAACAGCGAACGTTTTGGACTATGGTGCAGATAGTACAGGAGGTAATGATTCAACAACAGCAATTCAAAACGCAATTAATGCAGTTCAGAATGCCGGAGGCGGAACGATTTATTTACCGGCAGGTACTTATAAGGTTAAACCAAGCGGTACCGGAGCGGCAGCTTTAAAGATTACAGGAAGTAACATCTTATTTAAGGGGGACGGAATCGGGAAAACATTTATCAGATGCTATGCAGAAAATATGATGAACAGTCAGGTAATCTTAGTTCAGGGAGATGCAGCGTGGGATACGGTAAATGGTGCATCTACCAATTTATCAAAAGATATTACAAAGCCGACGACATCAATTCCTGTGAATAGCACCAGTGGTTTTGCGGTAGGAGATTATGTTGTTGTAAGAAGTGATAGAACACAGGGATTTATTGATGAGCATCAGATGAACGGATTTTGGTCAGCTTCACTAAATCCTACCACAATGGGACCGACATTCTATCGTCAGGTTACTGCAGTAAATACTTCCAATAATACAATCGAAGTGGACATTCCTACAAGATATGCATTAAAGACAAGAGATAGTGCAAGAATCTATAAAGTAAAAACACCAACTAGAAGAAATATCGGTTTGATGGATTTTTCTATTGGAAATAAAATGAACCCAAAAACAAATGGCTGGGGAGAGGAAGATTACAAAACTTCCGGAACCGGAGCCTATGAAGCAAATCAGGCTTTTCTGATTAAATTTTCTAATTGCGTAAACTGCTTTGCAAAAAACATTGCAACTTATCAGGCAGGCAATTCATCACAAATTCATATGACATCCAACGGATTAGATTTAAATAGAACAAGAAATGTAACGATTGATCATTGTGATTTCAGTTACCCACAGTATGAAGGTGGCGGAGGAAACGGATATGGAATTAATCTTTGCGGACAGGAAACATTGATTAAGAACTGTTCTTCTACCAGTGCAAGACATAGTTTTGCATTTAAATATTCATACGCAAATGGAAACGTAATTTATCATTACACTTCCACCGATCCAAAGTACGGAAGTGATTTTCATATGTATCTGAGTATGTCAAACCTGATTGACAATGAAGAATTAAATGGAGACTTCGTGGAAACTCACGTTAGACCATATGGCGGAACCGATGGAAACCGGCATGGTGTAACTTCATCTCAGACTGTTTTCTGGAATACCAAAGGAAACAGATATAAATCCGGAACCAATTACATTATTGATTCCAGACAGCATGGATATGGATACATTATCGGAACACAGGGTGCGGCTACCAGCGTAAAGACAACACCAACCAGTGAAAGCTCTACTTACGGAAATCCAAATACGGCACCGGAAGATTATAAGGAAGGAATTGGACAGGCAGCTGAACTGATTCCTCAGTCTCTCTATTATGATCAGTTAGAAAAAAGATTGGCTCGTGAAGGTGGGCAGACCACAACAATCAATGACATTCCGGGCACGGTTTCTGTAGGAGCGTTCAGCTCTAAGACAGATTCCATTACAATGAACAGAACAGGAAACACTCTTTATGCAGGAAATCTAAACAGTAATAAAGAATTAAATTATAGTGTTAACGTTGCAGAATCGGGAAATTACAATTTCACCTTTAAATTTGCAGCAGGAGATACTCAGTGGAATGCAAAGAACATGATTATTAAAGTAGATGGTCAGACGGCAGCAACCATTCCAGTCATTGGAAGTACCGGTTGGGAAAATTTTGTAGATCATAATGCAACAATTTCCATGACGGCAGGACAGCACACTTTGTCCATTATTGCAGATGGAGGCTCTTGCAACGTGGCAGATTTCTCGGCACAGAAGTCTAATGGAAGCAGTGAAAATTCAACCACAGAACCACAGGTTCCGGATGCAACATTGCCGGAAGAAAATCTGACAACCAATGAAAGCAGGGTCGTTGGATATCTTCCATCTTACAGATTGGGAAGTCTTAACAGCATTGATTTTTCAGCACTGACTCATTGTGTATTGTCCTTTATGACTTACAGCAATGGAACGCTGACTTCTGGATTTAGTGCAGCAAACACACAGAGCGTTGTCAATCAATGTCATCAAAATGGTGTCAAAGCAATGATTGCCATCGGTGGCGGCGGAGGATTTAATACTTCTGACAATCCATTTGGCACAGCTGCAAAAAGAACATCTATTGTTAATCAGATTATGAACTACGTGGACACATACAATTTAGATGGTGTAGATATCGATATTGAAGTATCGGATTCAAATACATGGGCAAACTTTGATTCGTTTATCAGCGAATTGTCAGGAAGATTAAAAGCAGAAAACAAACTTCTGACGATGGCAGTTTCTTCCTGGTTTACAGGATCCATCAGCAACAGCACATACAACTATTTCGATTTCATTAATTTAATGACTTATGATGAAAATGCAGGAAATGGTCCGGTTGCTTCTATGAACTTTGTAAATAATCAGATTTCTCATTATACAGGAAAAGGCATTAGCAAGGATCGCCTTACTATCGGTGTTCCATTCTATGGATATGGACCGGGCGGATACGCCGATGCATTTACCTATGGAGAAATAATCAGTGCCGGTGCAAACAATAGAAATTCTGACACCGCGACAATTAATGGAAAAACCGTTTACTACAATGGCGAAACAACCATCAGACAGAAAGCAGAACTGAGCAAGTCTTATGGTGGAATTATGATTTGGGAGTTGGGCCAGGATTCTTTCGGAACTTATTCTTTACTAAAAGCAATTAAAGAAGTGATTGGTACAGGAACTACGGTTACAAATCCAACCATTACAGCAATTCCGGGAACAGTTCCGGTAGACTCTTTTGTATCAAAGAGTAGTGAAATTACAATTACATCCGGCAATCCGACTTATGCAGGAAACTTAAAGAATGCGTCGGAGCTGAATTATTACATTCGTGTTCCGGAAGCAGGAAAATATACAATCACAATGAAACTGGCAGCTGGAAATGCACAATATAATGCAAAGAACATGTTGGTAAAATTGAATAACGAAACCGTAGCCACGGTTCCGGTTCAGGCAAGTGCTGATTGGACTACATTTATTGAACACACTGCAGAACTTCAGTTTGCAGCAAAGGGTGAATACAAGATTTCCCTGGTATCCGATTCCGGAGCTTGTAATGTTACTGACTTTGTGATTGCAAAGAAAGCACAGGAAACAACAACAGAAGAACCAACTACCCAGGAGCCAACGACAGAGGAACCGACTACAGAACCGGTTCAGACCAAGGCCTCTATTATGATTAACGGATGTCAGATGAGTGCATCTGCAAACGGATTCCGCGTAGTCTACAGCGTCAACGATCCGGAAAGTGAAGTGGCAAAATCAGGTCTGGTATATGGATTAACAGAGTATGCAGCTGATTCCGAATTATATGTTGGAATCGGAACAAGAAGTGTTTATGCATTTGAATCCAATGCCAATGCAAAATTACAGAAAAACTATAGCAATGGTCAAAGCTATGCAATGACCATGAAAAATATTAAGAGTGCAGAGTTTTATAATGCATCCATTTCTGTAAAAGCTTTTGTACAGCTGAAGAACGGAACATATGTATATAGTGATGTGAAGAAATTTACTGTTTACAATCTGGCACATTATCTGTATCAGAACAGAATGATGAACAATGCAGCAGGACATATTTACTTATACAAAAACATTTTAACTGTTACAAATCCAAACTATAAAGAGGTGGATTTCGATTGGAATAAAACTCTTGTATCATAAACGAAATAAAAGGAAGGAAATTTAGGAGGTTTAAAATGCATCAGCTAAAGAAGAAAATTGTATGCATCGTTATGGCCTTGGCGTTGATCTTTACGGGAACAGAAATGTTCCCGGTAAAGAATGTTGTAAAGGGAGCAGCACAGAATGCGCCGACCAATATACATTTTTCTAAGAACGGAAATCAGAAAACAATTAGCTGGGAGAGTGTGAATGGGGCAACAGGATACAATGTTTATCGAAGCAGTAGTCGATTTGGAACTTATTCAAAAATTGCTACGGTATCATCTACTAGTTATACGGATGGAACAGAAGGTTCTTACTATTACAAAGTAAGAACACAGTTAAGCAGTGGAGAGTCCGGGGATTCGGACTTAACTTCGGAAGAAATTCAGTTGTTCGGAAATAACGTCTATGTCTTTGATAAAAATGATGATATGTCACAGGTACAGTCTCTTTTGACAAGTACCTGGAACAAACAGGAAACCAATCAGTTTGGAAGCGACCGATACGCATTCTATTTTAAACCGGGAAATTATTCTTCTCTGGATTTTTATGTAGGATTTTATACACAGGTTTCGGGACTTGGATTAAAACCGACAGATACTCATATAGGAAAAATGAACTGTACAGCCAGATGGCTGGGAGGAGACAGCAACCATAATGCAACTTGTAATTTTTGGAGAATGGCTGAGAACTTAACTGTAGACAGCGATATGATGTGGGCAACTTCTCAGGCAGTATCTCTTAGAAGAATGCAGATTAACGGAAAACTGGATTTGCATGATAACGGTGGCTGGGCCAGCGGTGGATTTTTGGCAGATTCCAAAATTACCGGCTCTACCAATTCCGGTTCACAGCAGCAGTGGATTTCCAGAAATACAGAATGGGCAAGTTGGAGCGGATCTAACTGGAACATGAACTTTGTTGGATGTACCAATACACCAAATGAAGACGGTCAGGCACATTACACACCGATTGCACAGACACCGGATTCTTATGAAAAACCATTCTTAGTTTATTACAATGGAGAATACGGAATTTTTGTTCCGGAACGAAGAACCAACTCTAAAGGAGTTTCCTGGTCCGGAAATAACAATGGAACTTTTATTTCCATTGACAAGTGTTTTGTCGCAAAGCCAACAGATTCGGTAGATACAATCAATGCAGAATTGGCAAAAGGAAAACACTTAATCTTTACACCGGGAATTTATAACATCAATAAACCGATTGAAGTAAAGAACAACAATACAGTAGTGTTGGGAATGGGACTTGCATCCTTAAAGTCGACCAACGGAAATGTTTGTATCAAGACTTCAGATGCTGATGGAATTAAGATTGCCGGCCTCTTGTTTGATGCAGGCACAACCAATACAAGAACCATGCTTCAGATAGGAGAATCTGGAGCAGCCAGTTCTCATACAGGAAATCCAATTTATGTGGGCGATGTGTTTTTCCGTGTGGGTGGTGTAGAAAATAAATCAACCAACGCAGATACCTGTATTATCATTAACTCCAATGATGTAATCGGAGATAACTTCTGGGTATGGAGAGCGGATCACACCTACGGGGTAGGATGGAATACCAACAAGACAACCAACGGAATTATCATCAATGGCGATAATGTAACGGTTTATGGTTTGATGGTAGAACACTTCCATCAGTATCAGACCATTTGGAATGGAAATGGTGGACGTACTTATATGTACCAGAGTGAAATGCCGTATGATGTTCCAAACCAGAGCTCTTGGACACACAATGGTGTGAATGGATATGCTTCTTATAAGGTAAGCGACCAAGTTATTTCTCATCAGGCATATGGACTTGGAATGTATCTTTATAACAGAGATGCCGAAGTAACACAGAACACGGTTATGGAAGTTCCGGATGTGGCAGGGGTAACAGTACATAATATTTGTTCGGTAATGTTGACCGGAAATCCGGGAACGGACCACGTGATTAACAATACCGGTGGTGGTGTTTATAGTGGTGGAGCAAGACAATACATTGTCAATTATGGTTCCGGTGTAGCTGCACCAACCATTGAACCTTCCAATGAATGTTACAGAGAAGCACCTCAGGTAGTATTGAAATCCAATACTGCAGGTGCAACCATTAAATATACAACGGATGGCTCCACACCATCCAAGACAAATGGAAATACCTATACCGGTCCATTCAATTTAAATAATTCAGCTACTGTAAAAGCAATGGCATATCTGGATGGTCAGACAGACAGTGTAGTGAATACAAAGAATATTACTATTGGGGACATTGCACTGAACAAGCCGGTAACAGTATCTTCCACAAGAAGTACCAGTGTGAAAATGCAAAACGCAGATTATACTGCAGATAAAATTACCGATGGAAATAAATCAAAGGATGGATGTCGCTGGGAATCTGAATGGAGTGATAATCAGTGGGCAATCGTTGATTTAGAAAAGAATTATAACTTAAATGAAATCAAGCTGACCTGGGAAGCAGCTTCCGCTGCAGACTATACGGTGCAGGTTTCTTCAAATCAGAATAATTGGGAAACTGTTCGTACTGTTACAAACGGAACCCAGGGAGCAGTATTAGATATAACCAATGTCAATAAAACAGCACGTTATATCAAAGTGGATATGACAAAGCGTGCAACAACATATGGTAATTCTCTTTATGAAATTGAAGCATATGGAGAACCAGCGGATGGAGTAATTGAACACTCTCCGGCACCTGCCAATGCAATGGAAGGAGAGGAAATCTCTGGAAGCAGTGCAGTGACCACAACGATTCCGGGAACTGTTCAGATTGGAAATTATTCGGATGCATCTTCCGGAGTTACTGTTGATTCTTATGCAGGAAACTTTAAGAATGGTTCATCAATTTCCTATAAAGTGAATGTAACTGCAGGAAATTATCAGATGACTTTACCGTTAGCAGCAGGAAACAGTCAGTACAACGCAGCAAACATTCTTGTTTCTGTGGATGGAACACAGGTGGCAAGTATTGCTGTCACAGGAAGCACGGCATGGGATGCATTCATTAACCATACAGCACAGTTCTATGTTTCCGGAGGAAAACATACCATTTCTCTGGCAACGAATGGAGGTGGTGGTGCCTGCAATATGAATAGTTTCACCATGGAACTGTTACAGGCAGAAGAACCGACAACCGAAAAAATTACAGAAGAAGCAACAACTGTTGAAGAAACTACGAAGGTTCAAGAACAGAATCAGGTTCAGATTTTCAATCCGGTTACGGCACCGGAGGACGGTTCCACCAACAATTCCGGAAAATATCTTTCCGTAGGATATTTACCAAACTGGTCAGCTTCCGGATTTTACCAGAAGATTAACTGGTCAGCATTAACTCATATTTGTCTGGCATTCTGTAATCCGGACACCAATGGAAATTTGAATTACAGCAGTGATTCTCTAACAAAGAATATTGTGGAAACGGCTCACCGTAATGGCGTAAAGGTTTGTGCATCTTTAGGTGGTGCAGATTATGGTGACAATTATACTGCTTTGGTGACACCGGAGCGAATGGATAGCTTTAATGATCAGATTATTTCATTTGCAAAAAAATACAATTTAGACGGAATTGACATTGACATTGAAGGTGACAGTCATACTTCGCAGTCTGTTTGGAACAATTATGAAGCTTGGATGCGTACCTTAAGTACAAAATGTAAAAACAATAATCTGTTATTTACCACAGCAATTGGTCAGTGGTATGCAGGAAATGTAACGAATAAGGCGTTGACATATTTTGATTATGTTATGTTGATGGAATATGATTGCAGCGCCAACAATTATCCGTCCAGAATCAATTATTTTATGAACACCAAGGGGGTTCCAAAAGAAAAGATTGTTTTAGGCGTACCGTTCTATGCTGATGGACCATACACCGCTTATAGCGAAATTGTAGGGCAGAGCAGAGGTGATAGCCTGTACAATCGGGTGAAAGGAATTATGCCACTGGTAAAGAGTTACGCCGGTGTTATGAACTGGGAATTAACCCAGGATACAACAAATTCCACTTCTTTGCTGAAAGTGATTCAGGATGAAATCTATGACGGAGAGACCGCATGGAGAGACGGAACTACCGGAGGAACAATCATTACAGAGGTTCCGGGAACCGTAAAAGTAAAAGACTATTATGATAAGACCGATGCAATTACTTTCACTACAACCAGTGGTGGAATTACCTATGCAGGCGGATTAAACAACAATTCTTACTTGGATTTTTATATCAATGTAAAACAGGAAGGTTCTTATACCATCAATCTTCCATTGGCAGCAGGAAATGCTCAGTGGAATGCAGAAAGCATGGTGGTAAAGGTCAATGACATCGAACTGACAACCCTTCCGATTACCCCAAGTACTGATTGGGAAGTATTTGTAAATCATAGTTGCCAATTCAATGCGGGTGCAGCAGGAACGTATAAGATTTCCTTTGCAGCAAAGGGTGGAGCAGTCAATGTGGCAGACTTCAATATGGCACGTAACGGTGAAATTGAAACACCGGAACCGATGACAGAAGAACCGGTTACCGAAGAACCAACGACGGAAGAACCGACTACCGAGGAGCCAACGACAGAGGAACCAACCGCTTCCACCAGAGCAAGAATGGAAATTAACGGATATCAGATTAGTACTACTTTTGAAGGATTCCGAGTGGTATTCTCAAGCATTGATCCGGACAAGGATGTGGTAAGCACCGGATTGGTTTACGGACTGGCAGACAGAACCGCAGATAACGAAATGGTTGTAGGAAGCAGTAATACTTCTGTTCATTCCTATGAAATTGATGAATATGGAATTCTCAATGACAATTTCAGTTCCAATCCAAGTGGAAAGAGCTTTGCCATGACAATGAAAAATATCAAAACGGCTCAATTTTACAATATGCAGATTGGCGTCAGAGCCTTTGCAAAATTAAAGGATGGCTCTTATGTATATAGTGGAGTGAAAAAACTGACGGTATATAATCTGGCAAATTATTTATATCAGAACCAATTGATGACAAATATTTATGCACACAATTATTTATATAAGAGAATTCTAACCGTAGTAAATCCGGATTATAAAGAAGTGGATTTTGATTGGAATAAGACATTAATTAAATAACTACTTAAGGAGACTTCATGAAAAAATTTTCTTTCGCAGTGTTTGCTGCGACACTGATGCTCACACTTCTACTCCTTTTGGGAACAGTGGAGCAGCAAAACACAATATATGCAGCGGATTTCTATGCAGGAAATCCAATCATTACAAATTTATTTACAGCAGACCCTTCTGCTCATGTCTGGGAAGCGAATGGAAAACTTTACATTTATGCATCCCATGACATTTTCCCCTCCAAAGGATGTGACCTTATGGATCGTTATCACGTCTTTTCTACCACCAATATGGTAATCTGGAAAGACGAGGGAGAAATTCTTTCTTCTGATGACGTATCCTGGGGACGTCCGGAAGGCGGATTTATGTGGGCACCGGATGCAGCTTACCGGAATGGAACTTACTATTTTTATTTTCCACACCCAACAGGCTCCGGAGATGCCTGGAATAATACTTGGAGAATTGGAATTGCAAAAAGCTCCAAACCTGCCAGCGACTTTACCTGTGCAGCAGATGGGTATGTAAAGAAAAAAGACGGTAGCCCTTATGTTACCGGAATTGATCCTTGTATCTTTAAAGATGACGACGGGCAGTACTATTTATATACCGGTGGAGGCGCTCATTCCTATGTTGCAAAAATGCAGAACAACATGGAATATCTGGCAGAGGAACCGGTGGAAATTACCGGAACATTAACGGATTTCCATGAAGCAATGTGGGTGTTTAAACGTAACGGCATTTATTACGCGATGTATGCGGATAATACTTCCGGAGAAAATCTGATGCGCTACTCCACAGCATCCAGTCCATACGGACCATGGAGAGAAGGTGGTATTGTATTGGATGGGACAGGATGTGATACGACCCATGGTTCTATTTGTGAATATAAAGGACATTGGTATCTGTTCTATCACAATTGTGAAATCTCAGGAAACGGAACACTGCGTAGTGTCTGTGTGGATGAGGTAACTTTTAGGGAAGACGGTTCTATTGAAAAGGTTGTCCAGACCAGGCAGGGTGTGGGGAATGTAGATACCGTAAAGCCGGAGGATGTTGCCGGAAACAACAGTAAACCGAATCCGGAAGAATTTACGGAAAAAACAAATTATGGAGTAAATGAAGCCACACTTTTTGGAGACGCAGAGCTGGAAGGCGATGGTGCAGTTCATAATCTTCATATGGAAGGGGCAGCACTGCAGTGGAATCACATTGATGGTGGAAAAGGCGGTCAGGCAATGCTAACCGTTTATTATGCCACACCGGATGGAGCAACAGCGTTAGTGAACAGTAGTGGTAATACAGCCGGAGATGGATATTTCCTGAAGTTTAATCAAACAAGCGGATGGAGTGATTATGGAAATGGGGTTGCCCGATGTTTTATTGACCTCAATGCAGGAACGGATAATACCGTAAAACTGACCTGCGGAATGGGAGGGGTAAATATTACAGGAATTGCGATTTCACTAAAAAAGCAGGAAGAAGAAAACAGCCACGTGAAACTATTCGTAGATGGATATCAGATCAGTACCAGCCAGGAAGGATATCGGGTGATTTTTTCGGAAAGTGACCCGAATCAGGAAATTGTGGAACGGGGACTGATTTATGGATTGATGAATTATGTCAATGAAGATGATTTGTATATTGGAAGTCATCAGCAGTCAGTGTATTCTTATAATATAACAGAAAATGGAAGAATCCATCAGCGGTTCAATGATACGTTCGAGAATGCACGTAGTTATGCATTGACAATGAAATTTATAAAGAATAACAGCTTTTATACCGCAATAATTGGTGTAAAGGCCTATGCCAGATTAAAGGATGGTTCTATCATCTACACGGATGCGGATACGTTCTCTGTTTATCGGATAGCGGATCACTTACATCAGAATCAGATGATGTCTAATTTGCAGGCTCATGATTATCTGTATCATCAAATTTTGAAAAGAGTCAATGCAGATTATGAATACTGTGATTATGATTGGAATCAGACGATTGTTCATCTGGATTAAAGCAGTTATTGCATACACGGGCTTAACTTCTGGAATCCCAGGAAATAAAGTGAGTTTTGTGTATATGTAATATAGTTCTACATTGCATTTGCGGTGTGGAAACGGTCTTTGATGTAGCTAAAAATTGAAGGCTTGAATGGGGAGAGGTGGAAGATAAATTTTAAGAACAGTAAATCTTGCTAAAATGACAAACAGAAAGATTTATGAATCTTGAACGCGTAAGGATGGAGGAAAAAATGCGAAAAGTCAAAGAAATTGGGAAAAAGGCAGTGGCCTGTGCAATGGCAGCATGCCTGACCACCGGTTTACTTACCGGAATTGGAATGGTAAAAAATGTTGAAACTGTAAAGGCAGCATCAACAGGATTTACGAAAAATGATTTCCTGAAGGTGGATGGAACTTACGTAAAGAACAATTACGGAAAAGGAAATAACGTTTATCTTCGAGGAACAAACATTGGGAACCTTTTTGTACAGGAAAGTTGGATGAGTTCCACATCTGCTCCGGATCAGAAGACGATTTTGGAAAATTTAACAAATCGATTCGGACAGGATAAGGCTTTGGAACTGATGGACTATTACGAAAGTAATTATTTCACCACAGAGGATATGGACAAAATCAAGAATATGGGAATGTCTGTAATCCGAGTTCCTTTTACTTATATGAATCTGTACAAGAAATCAGGAAATAACTGGGTTCTTAGAAATGATGCTTTTACCAGATTAGACTGGATTGTAGAACAGTGTAGCCAGAGAGGAATTTATGTTATTCTCGATTTACACGGTGCATTCGGTTCACAAAATGGACAGGATCATTCCGGACAGGTTATTGAAAACGTATCAGATGTGACATTTTTCAGTAATGAAACAATGATGTCTCAGACTTTGGATTTGTGGAGAATTGTAGCACAGCATTATGCAGGGAATCCTGCTGTTGCCGGTTATGATACTTTGAACGAACCAGGGGAAAAAGCAGGAAGTACCGGAGAAAGACATTGGGCTTTTTATGACAGAATGTATGATACTATTCGTTCTGTAGATTCGGACCACATTATTATTATGGAATCCTGCTGGGGAACAGCAAACCTTCCAAATCCTTCCCGATATGGATGGACCAATGTTATGTATGAATATCATCACTACCCATGGGATTACGTGGCTGATAATGATGCAAACTATAATGGTCAGGTGAATGCAATCAACAATTTGGTAAGCAGTGTAAACAGTGCGAACTATGGCGTTCCAACCTATATCGGAGAGTTCAATTGCTTTGACGGAGATGCAAAATGGAAGTATGTTCTTGAAAAGATGAACAAAGCCGGCTGGCACTATACGAACTGGTCTTATAAGTCCAATGGAATGGGAAGCTGGGGAATCTATCATGAATATGCAAGTCAGGGAAAGGTGAATCCTTCTTCTGATTCCGAAGATGCCATCCGAACGAAATGGGGTAGTGGCAATATTGGCACAAACAACAGTAGTACCGGAGTTACTTATAACAATATGAAACCAAAACTACCGGGAACCGTTGTTTTTGCCGATACTGCACTAACAAATGATAGTTATTTTGGAATTCAGGCAACAATTAATTCCAAATATGCATGTGCTGAAGATTACGGTGAGTCAAATCTTGTAGCTGACCGTGATTCTGCCGGAGGATGGGAACAGTTCACAGTCGTTCGAAACAGTGACGGAACTTATTCTTTCCAGGCAAGAGCAAATAATAAATATCTTTGTTCCATCATTGATGATACGGATACAAAAAATCCGGTGAAAGCAAGAAGCAGCAAAATCAGTGATTGGGAAAAATTCTATTTAGAACCACAGGGCAATGGAACCTATGCTATGAAAGCATATGCCAATGGAAAATATGTTCAGGCGGATATTAATGCTTCAAAAGCAGGAATTCTGCATGCATGTGGTGAATCCGTAGGGACTTGGGAGACTTTCAAAATCACTTCCGTAACAGGAAATGCAGTGATTCCAACCGGAGAACAGCAGACTCAGCCAGTGACTCAGCCACAGACTCAGCAATCAGAGGTTACGGTGGAAATTCCAAAGAATACTTCTTCTACAAAATATGGAAATGACTTTAAAGTTGTAGCTTATTATCCAAACTGGTATGGAGATTATACAAATAAAGTTCAGTGGGATAAGTTAACACATGCTTATTACGCATTCGGACTTCCGGATGCCAGTGGAAATGGAAGTATGACCAGCATCAGTGGTGAATCTTCTAATATTCGGGCAATGATTAATGCTTGTAATCAGCACGGTGTTGTACCGGTATTGTCCGTAGGAGGATGGTCTCATTCTGGAGCTTCCGACGGTTTATGTAAGACGGTATTTGAATTGAATACCAACACTGAATCCAAACGTCAGTCGCTGGCGAATAGCATTGTGAGCCAGGCAAAGGCACAGGGATTCAAGGGTGTGGATATTGACTGGGAATACCCAACATCATCAACACAGAATCAGTACGTAGATTTTATGAAGAAGTTGAGAAGTCTTTGTAATCAGAATGACATGATTTTAACCGTAGCCGTTGCAGCAAAGAGCGGTTCCGGATTTACCAGTGAAGTATTGAATTTATTAGATTTTGTAAACATTATGGCATATGATGGAGACGGTGGTGAAGGACATTCTCCATATAGTCTTGCAACAGACTCATTTGCTTATTGGAAAAATACCATGGGAGTACCGGCCAACAAGTTGGTAATTGGAGTTCCTTTCTATGAAAGACCAAACTGGGCTTCTTATGCAGATGTGGTTGCAAATAATTCAGCCAATGCACAGAAGGATTCCGCAGTGATTAACGGAAAAACCGTTTATTATAATGGTATTCCGACAATGAAACGAAAAGCAGAATATGCGGCAAACAATGCAGGCGGTATAATGATTTGGGAAATCAGTCAGGATTCCACAAACAGTTCCTTAAGTCTGTTGAATGCAATCCATGAATCCATTCTTCCAATTGTGGGACAAGGCGGTTCCGGAGAAGTTACGGTATCAGAAGTACCGGGAACTGTGAAAGTAGATTCTTGTGGTGGAAAATCCAGTGAGATTTCATTTACAACCACAAACGGAGTAACATACGCCGGAGGATTAAACAATAATTCATACCTGGATTATTACATTCATGTACAGCAGGCCGGAAAATATAATCTGACATTAAACCTTGCAGCAGGAAATACTCAGTGGAATGCCAGCGATATGGAAGTGCAGATTAATGGAACAAATGCAGCAACTGTTCCGGTTCAGGGAAGCACAGGTTGGGAAACATTTATCTCACATACTACAGAGTTAAACTTCTCTGCAACAGGTACATATAAACTGACAATCATTGCAAAGAACGGCGCTTGTAACGTTACGGATTTCACTTTGCAGAAGAAATCAGAAAACGTAACAGCACCTGCGACCACAGCAGCACCTGCTACGACAAAGGCTCCTGCCACCACAAAATCTGAAGCAACATCATCTGTTTCCAACAATTGGGTACAGATTTATGATGATGCCGGACTTGGAACTGCTTATTATTACAAATCTGCAAGCAATGTGACTGTTGTTAATATCCAGTCTCCTGGATTTACACTGGAGCGAGGAATTTATGTAAATGTTCCTGCAGGAATCAGTAATGTAGCAGTAAACGGTACAGCTTTGAATGCCCAAAACATTCAGGGGGCCGGAGCGATTATTCCGTTGAGTGCAATAAAGAGCGGTGAAAATGAAGTTACCGTTGATTATGCCGGTGGAACAGGAACCATTCTTATAAAGAATGATAATGAAGAAGTGACAACCAAGGAAGTTACGACCAAGGAAGTGACAACTGCACAGGAAACAGTAGAAGTTGAAGTGAACGGCTGTCAGATGAATCCTAAGAAAGAAGGATACAGAGTTGTTTATAGCGTAACAGATTCCACAAATGTTGTTAGCAGGGGACTGGTTTACGGATTAACAGATCAGATCTCTTCCAATGATTTAACTGTTGGAAGTACAAAGAAGACGGTATATTCTTATGAAGCCAATGCAGACGGAAAGATGAATCATTCTTTTGCATCAATGGAAAACGGACAGAGCTATGCAATCACAATGAAACTCCTGAAAAATGCGAAGTTCTATAATACATCCATTAGTGTTCGTGCTTATGCACAGTTAAAGGATGGAAGTTATGTATACAGCGATGTTCGTCAGTATAAAGTTTATAATGTTGCAGACATTTTGTATCGTGGTAAAAGGATGGATAGTCTGGCTGAACATAATTACTTATATGACACAATTTTGAAAGTTGTAAATCCGAATTATGAAGAGGTAGATTATCTTTGGAATGATGCAATTGTAGGTGTATAAATAAGGCTTTTTGAGAGTCCGAAATGAAAGTTTCGGACTCTTTCTTTTTTGTGGATTTTTACTGTTGATAGTGCTATACTTAGAAAAGATGATGAGAAAAAATGAAATGAGGGCCGGCGATGATTAGAGTACTTGTAGATTCAGGAAGCAGCATTAAGCAGGAGGAAAAAGAAAAACTTGGAGTAGAAATTTTACCGTTAAAAATTTTAATGGGAGAAACCGAATATTTAGATGGTGTGAATCTTTCCCTGGATGAATTCTAT
Organism: Eubacterium sp.; assembly: GCA_024697845.1. Lineage (GTDB taxonomy): Bacteria > Bacillota > Clostridia > Lachnospirales > Lachnospiraceae > Eubacterium_G. Next base: position 15,734 of record JAILRZ010000058.1, read on the forward strand.
AAAAAGTTTATTGGTGAAAAGCTATTTCCAAAGACCTCATTACCATCTTTAGAGACTGCTCAGAACGTGATTAAGAAGTTTCTGGAAATGGGAGATGAAGTCATTGTATTACCGATTTCTTCAAAAATTTCAGGAACTTATAATGCATTGAGAATGTTGTTTCAGGATAATCCCCATGTTCGCGTTATTGATACGAAAAGCGCAGTGGGAGGAATTCGTATTTTGGTACAAGAGATTAACAGATATCGCGATAAATCCATTGATTTTGTGGAAAAGAAAGTCAATGAATTAATTCCGCGACTGAAAGTAATTGCTATTCCGGAAACTTTAGAGTATTTGTATCGTGGTGGACGATTGAATAAAGCTGCATACCTGGCAGGAAATCTAATGAATATTAAACCGTTAATTTCCCTTGACAGTATCAGTGGCGAAGTGAAACTGGTTGGAAAAGCCAGAGGAATTAAAAAGGCAATGAAAGAAATTGTTGAGCGCCTTCGAAAAATCGGACATGATTCCAATTATCAAATCGTTCCGTCTTATACGTATAATAAAGAAAATATTGATGCATTGATTGAAATGACAGATGATGAATTTAAGCCATATATGGGAGATTACGATAATCTGGATATGGCTTTGGCATGTCATTGGGGACCGAATGCTTTTGGTTACATCTGGGTAGAAGAACAAAAGAAAGAATTGTAATTTGATGCACAAAGTACGGTACAGGAATAATTTGTGCATTTAAATATAAGAAAAGAAAGGATAGTAACTATGGGAGTTTTTAAGAAAATTAGAAGGTTTATTATGCATTCAATTGGGTATTTGTGGATTGTTGCGACAATCGTCGGAATAGCCTACTTCTCTTATGAACATGATAACCTAAA
>JAILRZ010000139.1 GCA_024697845.1 Eubacterium sp.
CTTTTTCTTTCCTGTCACTTTCAAAGTTAAGGTCTTTTCATCCCATGTGTAAGAACATACACTTGTACTTTCATATGGGAGAGAGATTGTTGCAGACTTATAAATTGTATCAACCGGGAATGTTCCAAACTGAATCACTCCTGTTTTTCCAATTCCAATTGCGGTATTTCCAGAATAAGTAATACTCTGAACCATAGCTTTTTCCGGTGTGACAGTTGTACTCTTTGAATACATCAGTTTTTCATTTCGATAGGCTGAACAAGTAACAACAATCGGTTCCATATTTTCAGGAAGTTTCGTTACAGTAACATTTCCAAAATGATCTACAGTAGCACATTCTGGATTATTTGTTTCAAATACTATCTCATTATCAGTTATTAATTTGTAATTGGCTTCTGTAGCTTCTGTAATTCTTTCATTAAAGCTATTACCTAAGGATGAGAATATTGAATCTGTGTTACCTAATGCAATTGTTTTAGTTGAAAGACTGATTGAATTAATCGTACCATAAACTCTTACATTAAATGTTACTCCATTCGCTTCCTTTGTTCCAACCATTGGATATAAAGTTACCGTCGTAGAACCACTCTTCTTTCCACGAATACTAACTTTATTTGTGTATTTATCCACAGAAACACTCAACATTGATGGATCTGCAACTTCATATAAAAGATCACTGGAGTTCATTACTTCACTAAAAGTATAGAACATTGATTTTGAATCGCCACCGTAAAGATTAATAGTACTATTTTCTGCTATAGGATTATCCTCTGAATCTTTAAAGTTCACTTTCAAATCCTTTGATGAAACAGAAATACTACACGTTGCACTGGCATTACCAGCTTTACTTCTTGCAGTAATCACTGCTGTACCTGAAGACAATGCAGTTAATTTACATTGAGGCTTTCCATTAATTACAGTCTGTTCTGTTACGCTTACGACATTCGGATTACTACTTGTAAAAGTAACCTTATCAGGATACAGTTCTTTTTCATTTTCAAATCTTGTAGGATAAGAAACATTTACACTTAAAGTATCCGAAGATGAAACCATCATATCCCTCTTTGTATATCCGTAAGGCATTGATACCATAATAATCGGTGCAACGAGATGAACCGGAAATTCTCTTGTGATGTTTCCAGCTTTTGCAACAAGTACTGCTGTACCAAAATTATTCTGTTTTGAAGTGACTTTAACAGATTTCCCGTTATCTACCACTTCCATATTGACATCATCAGCACCTGATTTCAATTCCCATTCAATAATGTCTGTTATTTCACTATCATCATATGTCGGAACAAAATCCGGTTTAATCGTTAAAGCGCTTGTTGAAGAATAATTCAAAAAGTATTCATCCTCGCCGTCAATCCGTTGACATGGGTTTGCTGTAACATCAACCGTATACGACGCATTTGATACGACTAAAATTGTACCGATTTGCGAATCAATTGGGAAATTCATATACAGTTTAATTTCAACCGGATTATCTTCTGAAGCTTTATCGCTTGTTACCACTCCCCGAAGAAGTTCATTTGTAATAGTCATATTTCGTTCATTGTCTTTGAAGGAATATTTTTCTGCAACGACTTCAGGCTGAAGCGGCAATCCCTCAACAGATTCAAGCGGTTTTCCATCTGCTCCGAATTTGCAAGTAACTCCACCGATTTTAATTTCTTCAACGGTATTATAATCACTTTTCACTGCAGTTTTTAACGGCAAGCGATATGGTGTATTCTGTCGTGCAGTCAATTCTTCTGACAATTGACGAATAGACAATTTAAATGTATTGGTAACAATATAAATATCGTACTGACCTGATGAATGATTATAAACAGTTACATACGCCAAATCATTATACATTTTTCCTTGTACACTATCTTTTCCAGTACAAACAGCTCCATCTAAAATGCAGGCATCTGTGATTTCAACAGTTTCCAAACGTCCACATGTTTTGAAGGCATTTGCACCAACGTACTCAACTTTGTTTGCTAAACGAATTGTATTCATCCACTGACAATCATCAAAGGTATTTGAAAGGATTTCTACTACAGGTGCTTCCGTATTCATTAAGAATGTTTTAAATGAACAAGCATTGAAAGCCCTTGCTCCAATAAAACGTATTTTGGATGCACTTCTCAAATCACAATCTGTCATACCATAACCGGCTATTACATGACTATCTACAATTCGAGAACATTTCGCAAAAGCAGAGTCTCCTATTTTTTCCAAAAGCTGAGGCATTACAACATCACCCATGGATTCACATTTTTCAAATGCATTATTCCCAATCTCTTTCAAGCTGCTTGGGAAATATTTATTTAAACAGAATTCATAACATTCCTGAAAAGCTTTCGCACCAATTTTCGTTACACAGTTAGGCAAATGAACACTCTTCAATCCATAATACCATGGAAGTTCTTTTTTCGTACTCTTCAAGTTCGAATACGTCGAATTCAAACTAGTACGCCAAGGTGTTGCACATTTTGCAAATGTTTCATCCGGAAGTTCTTTCAAATCAGATGGCATCCACGCTTCCCGCAGATTAACACATCCAGTAAACACCCCTTTACCGATCTTCAAATTTTTGAGAGATGATAAATCAATGGATGATATACCGGTAATATACTGTTTATATATTTTAGGTCCATAGAGACTTGATTTATTTAACACAACATAAATCTGACTAGGATCTTCCTGAAATGAACTTAAATGTGAATAATCAATATATCCCTCTCTCATTTTATAAAAAGCCGGGATTGCATTCGTACATAACTCAACTTTAGTTAGTCCTTCTGCATCATTTGTTTCATGGACATATTCTGGTTCAATATAATATGATGTCCCCCTATCACCAGTACCAAACCTATCCCAATCCGTATAACTTTCACCACAATTTTTAAAAGCATAATCTCCTATGCTTCTTAAATTTAACGGAAAACGAATATTATCAAGAACAACACAGTTTTCAAATGCGTTCTGTCCAATTGTAATACTTGTTTTGGAATCATTTTCATATTTTAACGGGAATTTAAATGTTGTCATATGAATACAATCCTTAAATGCAAGCGCTCCGATGGATTTGCATCGATCACTTGTACTTGCTGCAAGATAATCCTTCATTTCGAATGTTTCCACAGCAGCGTCAAAAAATGCACCTTCACCGAGGATTTCCACATTTCCCGGAAGAACAACTTCTTTTGCACCTAATTTTTTAAATGCATAGGAACCTATTTCTTTCAGATTTTTAAGTGGTTCCAAAAAAGAACTATCTGTAACGCTAATGCAGTTTGCAAAACCATTACTTTCAATCTTTACAATCGATGATGGAAGATTAATAGATTGTAACAATGCACAAGATGCAAAAGCACCTTTACTAATAACTGAAAGATTCGTATTCTTACTTAAATCAAGAGAGAAAATTCCACTTTCATAAAACGCATTTTCACGGATAGCCATAATAGCACTAGGAATTTTAATTTCATGCAATGATGTGGTTCCCTGTAAAAACCCTACAGGGATTGCGGTCATTCCTGATCCGATTGTGACTTTAGACAAATTTGAACATCCATTAAACGCATTAATTCCGATACCCGTTAACGCATCTTCAGATGAATTTTCACTAGCTGCATTAATCCCATTAGGAATCACAATCTCACTTAAACTTTTACAGCTTGAAAAAGCATCATTTCCGATACGTTCTATTCCTGAAGGCAATGTAATGTCATCAAGTACTGTACATCCCTGAAACGCCTGATTTCCAATAATCTTTAAACCTGCCGGCAGATTTATTGTTTTCAAATTTGAACAATAAGAAAAAGCTCCGCCACTAATTTCCGTAATTGATGACGGTAATGTAAGGTTTGTGAATGCACATGACTTAAACTCTTCTTTTTCGATTTTCTTTATTTTTGTTAATGTTGACAAATTAATCTTAGATGCATTCAATGCATAGCCAAGCCCTTTGACAGATCCAATTTCTGTGTCATTTGATAAGTCAATTTCTCCATCATAAGCTTTTAATTCACCAAAAGTCAGATTATCATTTCCAATAATCCGCTTTAATGCGTTGAGCAGTTTCACGTCTTGAATAATTGTAGTATCCACGACTTTAGAATTTGGGAATGCAGATGGATCCGTTGCCGCTGCAACCTTCTTTTCTAAGCCAATTCCATCGCTAACAGGAATAAGCGATAAGCTCAATGCAAATACTAATAAACAACTAAGTACTTTTTTGCAAATTTTTTGCATAATAAATAAACCCCCTATTTCTTTAGTTTATTGAGCCAATTTTAACACACTTTTTTTTAATATACAATTCAAATATTATACAAAAACTGTAAAAAAAAAATCTTCGGAACAGTCTTTATCTGATTCCGAAGATTTAAATTTACAATTATTTTGCTTCAATATATCCTTTTGCAACAAGCAATTCTGCTGAAAGAACAGCACCACCTGCAGCACCACGAAGGGTATTGTGAGATAAGCCGACAAACTTGTAATCATACACGGTATCTTCACGAAGACGTCCAATAGAAACACCCATTCCTCTTTCAAAGTTCACATCCATAGCAACCTGTGGTCTGTTATCTTCTTCTAAGTACTGAATGAACTGCTTTGGAGCACTTGGAAGTTCCAATGCCTGTGGTTCACCGCTGAATTTTTCCAACGCTTCAATCAACTGTTCTTTGGTTGGTTTCTTTGCAAACTTTACAAATACAGCTGCTGTATGTCCATCTAATACAGGAACTCGGATACACTGTGTTGTAATTACAGGACCGTCAGCTTTCTTAATTACACCATCTTCAACTTTACCCCAAAGTCTTAATGGTTCCTGTTCTGACTTTTCTTCTTCACCACCAATGAATGGAATAATATTTCCAACCATTTCAGGCCAGTCAGCAAAAGTCTTTCCTGCACCGGAGATTGCCTGATATGTTGTTGCAACAACTTCAGTTGGTTCAAATTCTTTCCATGCAGTAAGAACCGGAGCATAGCTCTGGATTGAGCAGTTTGGTTTTACTGCAACGAATCCTCTTGTAGTTCCAAGTCTTTCTTTCTGATACTTAATTACTTCATAATGTTCCGGATTGATTTCAGGAACTACCATTGGGACATCCGGCGTCCAACGATGTGCGCTGTTGTTAGAAACTACAGGAGTTTCTGTCTTAGCATAATCTTCTTCAATTTTCTTGATTTCATCTTTTGTCATATCAACGGCACTGAAAACAAAATCAACCTGTGAAGCTACTTCTTCTACTTCATTTACATTTAATACAACCAGATTTTTAACATTTTCAGGCATTGGAGTTGTCATTTTCCAACGAGCTCCAACTGCTTCTTCATATGTCTTTCCTGCAGAACGTGGGCTTGCAGCAACACATACAACTTCAAACCAAGGATGGTCTGCCAATAATGTAACAAATCTCTGTCCAACCATTCCTGTTGCACCTAAAACACCAACTTTTAATTTCTTTTCTAGATTCATTTTTTTACCTCTCTATTTATCTTTATTATTATATTGTAGACTATAAGTTAATATAATTCTGACCAATTGGAGTCATCATTTCCAACCGCTGACATATCTTCCAGGTCATCTTTCTTCCCATTTTCTTCACTTTGTCCGGAGCCTTTCGGAACGAACTTTCCATCATCATTTGGTTCTACATCCACGAAGGTCGTTTTACCATCTTTGTCCTGCTGAACCTGTTTATAAGAAACCTTACCTTTTTCACCGGTTATTTCTTCTACATAAATATCATTTCCTTTTTGATCTTTTGCCTTTCTTACGGTTAGAATGGTTCCTCCCTGACCAACAAGAGTTTCTTCTTCTCCCAAGGAAACTTTACGATTCTTCTTTTTTGTTTCTTCGTCATTTTTTTTCGAAGTTGTCATTTCAGCAACAGAAATTTCCTGCGTAGTTGTTTGTGCTACCGTCGTCTTCTGCTCTATTGTTGTCGTCTCATTTTCTGTGGTTTTACCACAAGCAGTCAAAGCGATTAGCGAAACAAGAGCGATTCCTATGATTTTTCTTCTCATCTCTCCACCTCCACTGTTTCCTTAAATAATTACTGTTTTTCCGTTGTTTCTTTCACTTCCGGTGTTGATTGGTACTTTTCCTTAAGTTCCCTTTGAATTCGCTTTTCATACGCATCTCGGGATTTTTTGTAGGTTTTAGACATTGCGTAAATATCTACACTCCACATAAAATAAGAAAAAGCAATCACAATCACCATTCCGATGATACTAGAGGATAATTGCTTCTTTTTAAAAAGAGGCAACCCTTCAACATATTTAAAATCCGAAAGAAAAATCGCCGGACTAAAAACAGCCAAACCTATAAATATATATTTTGAGATGAACAAAATAATATCCACTTCTTCAAAGGAGAAATATGTTATTTCATTCACGATACTGGTAACAAAAGTTATCAGCATGATTGCATAATACAGAAAAGCCAACACCATTTTATAAGAAATACCGGAGCGAAAACCAAAGAGTTTAACGCTTCCATCATTTCTTCTTACCACAGTGTTCTTCATTCCCTGATTTATCCGGTACGGTTTATATGCCATAACTTCTATTCCATTCATTATATTTTTATTGCCAAATTCCTGCAATAAAGAAAGCTCCCGGCGTGACTCGAACACGTGACCTGCTCATTACGAGTGAGCTGCTCTACCAACTGAGCTACGGAAGCATTTGCTCTATATAATTTACTATACTCGTTTTAAAAAGTCAATTATTGTTTTTCATTGAATCCCCTTTTATTCTTTGCTATAATGATGCCATGATTTCAATTAAAATAAACGATATAAACAACTTTATGCAACACCTTCTAACAACGGAAACCTTTGACAGGTTTCTTTTTTGTGAAGGAGAGCTCCATACATATTCTTCATTCCAAATGGATGGACGTATTAACCGGGATTTTTTTGATTCCGAAGAATTAGATTCTTTGACAGAGAATTATATTCTCTGGGGTAAAATACGAAATATCTTTTTCGATGTCATCAAGGGGAAAAAAGCACCTACGAAAATGAAGTTAATTCTTGCACTTCCTCGGGAACGTTATTCTGATTTTATCAACCAAACCGCAACCAGTCTAACCGCTTCCGATTTGAGTGGCCTATTTCTCCATATTCATTATGAACATAGCGCAATTCAATTAATCACCGGTTCTTCTCTTAAGATTTTTTCTATGGATAAATCATTAGACCACAGCTGGGATACTTATATCACGGAATTGATTAAAAAATATTTCGACTTTGAAATCCAATAAAGCACATTGTTAGCACTCTTTTTGATGGAGTGCTAATTTTTTATTGACTTTTACATTCGGCGTGTTAAAATATGCCTTAGAGAGCAAAAGAAAAACCATATTTCTTTTGCAAATGAGAATTAAAGGAGTGATACATTATGGCAAATAAACAGGGTAGTTTATCAATTAACAGTGAAAATATTTTTCCGATTATCAAGAAGTGGCTCTACTCTGACCACGATATTTTCTTTAGAGAATTAGTTTCTAACGGATGTGATGCCATTACGAAATTAAAGAAACTGGATATTATGGGTGAAATCAATTTACCGGCTGATGAAAAATTCAGCATTCAGGTTTTAGCAAACCCGAAGGACAAAACATTGACCTTTATCGACAATGGTATTGGTATGACTGCAGATGAAGTTGATGAGTATATTAACCAGATTGCTTTCTCCGGTGCAGAAGCTTTTCTAGAACAATATAAAGATAAGACTTCCGAAGATCAGATTATTGGTCATTTCGGTCTTGGTTTTTATTCTGCATTTATGGTAGCTGATCGTGTAACCATCGAAACACTTTCTTATAAGGAAGGTGCAACTGCCGTTCTATGGGATTGTGATGGTGGTACAGAATTTACCATGTCAGATTCTGACAAATCAGAAAGAGGTACAAAAATCACATTATTCTTAAATGAAGATTCTCTGGAATTTGCAAATCTTTTCCGTGCAAAAGAAGTTTTGGAAAAGTACTGCTCTTTCATGCCAACCGAAATTTATGTCAGCGATCCTTCTGCCGAGCCGGAATATGAAACCATTTTGGAAGAGGAAGTTACTGAAGAAGACACCGTTATTGAACATATTGTAGAACCTGCAAAAACCGAAGAAAAAGAAAATGAAGACGGAACAAAGGAAACCGTTGAAATTGAACCGGAAAAGAAAAAAGCAAAGGTTTTAAAACGTCCGGTTCCATTGAATGACACTACTCCTCTTTGGGCAAAACATCCAAATGAATGTTCCGAAGATGAATACAAAGCTTTTTACCACAAGGTATTTATGGATTATAAAGAACCGTTATTCTGGATTCATTTGAATATGGATTATCCGTTTAACTTAAAGGGGATTCTTTACTTCCCAAAAATCAATATGGAATATGAGTCCATTGAAGGAACCATTAAACTTTATAACAATCAGGTATTTATTGCGGATAACATTAAGGAAGTTATTCCTGAATTTCTGATGCTGTTAAAAGGAGTCATCGATTGTCCGGATCTTCCATTGAATGTTTCCCGTTCTGCTCTACAGAACGATGGATTTGTAAAGAAGATTTCCGATTATATTACTAAGAAAGTTGCAGATAAGCTTTCCGGAATGTGCAAGACTGATAAGGAAACTTATGAAAAATACTGGGACGATATCAGTCCATTCATTAAATTCGGTTGCTTAAAAGACGAGAAATTCTGTGAAAAAATGTCAGACTATGTTCTCTTCAAAAACCTGGATGATAAATATCTGACATTTAAAGAAGCCTTAGAAGAAAATAAAGAAACACACGAAAACACCATTTTCTATACGAACGATCCTGTACAGCAAAGTCAGTATGTAAAGATGTTCAAGGATTATGGCATTGATGCTGTTATTTTAAAGGATAACATTGATCAACCATTCATTACTCAGCTGGAAAATAAAAATGAAGGCGTAAAATTCAAACGAATCGATGATGAACTGAGTGATTCTTTCACAGAAGAACTGGCTGAAGATGAAGCAAAAGCCTTCACCGAAAAACTATCTGAGTTATTCAAGAAAGCTTTGAATCGTGACAATCTGGAAGTCAAGGTTCAGAAATTAAAAGATGAAAAGGTATCTTCCATGATTAACATTAGCGAAGAATCCCGTCGCATGCAGGATATGATGAAAATGTATGGAATGGCCGGTATGGATCCTTCTATGTTCGGCAGTGCCGGAGAAATCCTTACATTGAATGCAAACAACAGTTTAGTTCAGTATCTGCTTAATAATCCTGAAGGAGATCACGTTGATTTAATTTGCAAGCAGCTTTATGACCTTGCATTAATTAGTCATACTCCTCTCAATCCGGATTCCATGACTGCATTCATCGAACGAAGCAATCAGATTTTGGAATTATTAACTAAATAAAGACATCAAAATACCGGCAACTTCTGCCGGTATTTTTTGTTCAATTCTATTATTCTGACTTTTTCAAATATGTAAAGTATATTTCGGCTTTATAATCACCAAAGGATTTCACATATTTGTACGAACCGGTCACCATCTGATTCATTTCAAATTCCTCAAAACCAAAACCGTTTGTAATGGTCTCTCTAATTCCCAAAGTATAAATTACTGTAGGATAACTCAGATTTCCAGCTTTTGAAATTTCTTGAATCACTTGACCGTTGTCATCTAACAAATAAAGACTTCCAGGAACAGGTGTGTAATATAATTTCTGATTCGTACCATTGAAAACCTTAAAGTTCACACCGGTATCTGATACATTAACATCCGTTCCATAGACACCCGGTGCTATCATACAATCAGGATGCCTGGTAACATAAATTTTAAAACTTTTCTTTTTTTCAGATCCATCCAGAGCATAGATTGTGATTTCTGCCGTTCCCGGTCGATTCGCATGAAGTCTTCCTTTTTCATCAATATAGGCAATTTTCTCATTATTGCTTTTGATTAAAACCTTACGATAAGAAGCCTTTTTCGAAACTATAACTCGAATCCAGTCTTTTTCATATACACCACATACATAAACTTTCTGTTTATTATTCAAATTGTATGATATTTTTTTGACTTTTTTCTTAATTTTCGGAGTAACTACTACTTTTGCCGTTGCCATTTTTTTCTTTCCAAAGTAAACAGTTACTTTGGTCTGCCCTTTTTTTAAGGCCTTTATTTTTCTGGATTTCGTTTGCTTTAAAATTCCTTTTTTCGAAAAACGAAATCTTTGTCCATCTTCACAGGAATACACAATATTCTTCAAGCCATTATTTTTCCAGATAATGACCCCTGTAATTTTTCCTTTTTGCAGATAAATTACATTTTCATCCTGAAAAAGACAATGTTTTGCCTGAACTACTTTCCCCTGAGTTTCTTTCCCCTGAACCTGATTCGTTTTTCCTACACAACCTAGAATAAATACCATACTAATCATAAAAATTTTCAAATAGTTTTTCATTTTTATTCCACCTTTCCACTTTTTATTTCAGTTTCATTGTGGTAAAGATTTCCTCTATTGCCAGTTGATATTTATATAGGTTCTGACACTTTCGAACTAATTTGGCACATCGGTGCTCATCTTCAAAATTCCATGACACATAATTCCAAAATTCTTTCATCTTACATAGCAGGTGTTTGTCTGCCTGCATAATCTGCTCAAAATCTCGGTAAAGTCTGTCATGATACTTTTGAATTCCTTCAATGGTAATCGGACGTTCTCCTCTGATTTCATTGACCAGATTCGGATTGGCGATTAATCCACGTCCAATCATGACACCTTCCATTTCAAATTGTTCTGTAATATTCTTAAAGTCTTCTACACTGCAAATATCTCCATTATATACCAATGGATTTTTTGAATGTCGTACCGCATAAGAAAACGCTCTGATGTTTGGGATATCGCGATACATTTGGGCCCTTGTTCTGCTGTGAATTGTTAATTCACTGATTGGATAGTGATTATAAACTTCAAGAATATCAGGAAACTCTTCATCACTATAAATACCAATCCTGGTTTTCACGGAAATGTTAGGTTTGATTTCAATTTTTTCTCTCCACTCAAAAATTTCTTCAAAGAAACGATCCATTCCATCTAAATCACGCAAAAAACCGGCCCCTTTGTTTTTAGCTACAACAGTACCGGAAGGACATCCAATATTGACATTAAATTCTTCCGTGTAGCCTAAGGTCATTAACTGCTCTGCCGCTTTAATAAAATATTCTCCTTTATTCGTAAGAATCTGCGGAATCAAATGAACCTTCTCGCTATTATTTTCCGGTAATAAGTCCCGGATTTCTTTTCCTTTAAAACATGGATTCACAGTTGGTGAAACAAATGGTGCATAATACTTGTCGGGGCCACCGAAAAGTTCCGCATGTGCATTGCGGTAAACTGCTCCGGTGACCCCTTCTAATGGTGCAAAATAAATTTGCATTATAAGTCAATCTTTGGGATTGTTGCAAATCCCTTTTCTAAATCTTCATCAGACGGAATGTAATCAGTCATTACTCCATCGTTGAATTTCTCATATGCAACCATATCAAAATATCCGGTACCTGTAAGACCAAATACAATTGTCTTTTCTTCACCTGTTTCCTTGCATTTCAATGCTTCATCCATTGCCACTTTAATTGCGTGAGAGCTTTCCGGTGCCGGAAGAATTCCTTCTACTCTTGCAAATTTCTCAGCAGCTTCAAATACTTCTGTTTGTTCTACAGAAGTTGCTTCCATCAATCCATCATCATAAAGCTGTGAAAGTACAGAGCTCATTCCATGGTAACGAAGACCTCCTGCATGGTTTGCTGATGGAATAAATCCATGTCCTAACGTATACATTTTAGCCATTGGACAAACCATTCCGGTGTCACAGAAGTCATATACATATTTTCCTCTTGTCAAACTTGGGCAGGATGCCGGTTCCACAGCAATAATTCTATAATCTGCTTCTCCTCTTAATTTTTCTCCGATAAATGGGGATACTAACCCTCCAAGATTTGAACCACCACCTGCGCAGCCGATAATAATATCAGGCTTGATATCATATTTATCCAAAGCCGCCTTTGTTTCCAAACCGATTACTGTCTGATGTAGCAATACCTGAGAAAGCACAGAACCTAATACATAACGATATCCTTCCTGGGTTGTTGCCGCTTCAACAGCTTCGGAAATAGCACATCCAAGACTGCCTGTTGTTCCCGGAAATTCTTTCAAAATTTTTCTGCCAACCTCTGTTGTATCAGAAGGAGAAGGTGTTACTGATGCGCCGTAGGTTCTCATCACTTCACGTCTAAAAGGCTTTTGTTCATATGATACTTTAACCATATATACCTGACAATCTAAGTCAAAATACGAACATGCCATAGACAAAGCGGTTCCCCACTGTCCTGCTCCTGTTTCTGTTGTTACACCTTTCAATCCCTGCTTCTTTGCATAATAAGCCTGGGCAATTGCTGAATTTAATTTATGACTTCCTGAGGTATTATTTCCTTCAAACTTATAATAAATCTTAGCCGGAGTATCCAAATATTTTTCAAGGAAGTATGCACGTACCAATGGTGCAGGACGATACATCTTGTAAAAATCCTGAATTTCCTCCGGGATATCAATGTATTGAGTGGTATCATCCAACTCCTGCTTTGCTAATTCTTCACAAAATACAACCTTTAACTCCTCTAACGTCATAGGTTTCAAGGTTGCTGGATTCAACAATGGAGCCGGCTTGTTTTTCATATCAGCACGCACATTGTACCATTGTTTCGGAATCTCGTTTTCATCCAAATAAATTTTGTATGGTATTTTCTTTTCTGCCATTACAATCTCCTTTCACTTCTCCGATTTTAGTCCTTTAAATTATAACCGCTTTAAAGTGCTAATGTCAATTTAATGATTGATTTTCTGTTACATTTGAAAAAACATAGGGATAATGGTATACTTTTAAGGATGTTTTGAATCACAAAATAAAAGTATAAGTGAGGTATTACAAATGAAATTATGGGGTGGCCGTTTTACGAAAGAAACAAACCAGTTAGTGTTTAATTTTAACGAGTCTCTTTCTTTCGATCAGAAATTTTATAAACAGGACATTCGCGGTAGCTTAGCTCATGTCCGTATGTTGGGAAAACAGGGAATTATCTCTGAAGATGAAATGAATACAATCATTAAAGGTTTAGAAGGAATTCTCGCTGATTTAAATTCCGGTGCATTGGAGTTTGATCATAGTGAAGATATTCACAGTTTTGTGGAAGCCCACCTAATTGAACGTGTTGGCGATGCAGGAAAGAAGCTTCATACCGGACGTAGCCGTAACGATCAGGTTGCTTTGGATATGAAATTATATACCAGAGATGAAATCGTGGAAATCAATGAATTATTAAAATCATTACTTTCTTCTCTCCTAAAGGTTATGGAAGAAAACACAACAACCTTTATGCCTGGTTTCACACATTTGCAGAAGGCTCAGCCAATTACACTGGCACACCACTTTGGTGCTTACTTTGAAATGTTCAAGAGAGATCGCAGCCGCTTAGACGATATTTTTAATCGAATGAACTTATGTCCATTAGGCTCCGGTGCTTTAGCAGGTACAACCTATCCACTGGATCGTGAATACACTGCAGAACTTTTAGAATTTGACGGACCTACACTAAACAGTATGGATTCCGTATCTGACAGAGATTACTTAATTGAATTGCTGAGTGCACTTGCTACTATCATGATGCACTTAAGCCGATTCTGTGAAGAAATCATTATCTGGAATTCCAATGAATATCGTTTTGTAAACATTGATGATTCTTACAGTACCGGTTCCAGCATAATGCCACAGAAAAAGAATCCGGACATTGCCGAATTAATTCGTGGAAAGACTGGTCGTGTATATGGCGCTTTAACCTCTCTTTTGACAACAATGAAGGGAATTCCTCTTGCCTACAACAAGGACATGCAGGAAGACAAAGAATTTGCTTTTGATGCCATTGATACGGTAAAGGGATGTATCCTTCTTTTCACCGGAATGATTGATACAATGACTTTCAATAAAGACATCATGGAAAACAGCACAAAGAATGGATTTACAAATGCAACTGACGCAGCTGACTACCTGGTAAATCACGGTGTTCCGTTTAGAGATGCTCATGGCATTGTAGGTCAGTTAGTTCTCTTCTGTGAAGAAAAGAAAATTTCCTTGGATGATATGACCTTAGAAGAATATAAGGCAATCAGTCCTGTATTTGAAGAAGATATCTATGATGCAATCAGCCTTCAGACCTGCGTGGACAAACGTCTCACCATTGGAGCTCCAAGTCCTGAAGCAATGAACAAGGTTATTGCAATCTACAAAAATTATTTAAATC
>JAILRZ010000079.1 GCA_024697845.1 Eubacterium sp.
CGCTTGCGACACTTCGCGCGCGAGCGGATGCGTCAGCATGAATACATCTCCGCGAGCTGCGCATCCTTGCGGAGCATTTTTATTTCATGGGGAAGTTCAAAGAACTTTCCTATGAAATAAAAAAAGGCCGCCCCTTTTATGATGATTCACCATAAACGGGGCAGCCTCTTTTCCATGTAGATTAATCTTCCAAATCGGACTGAATCTCATCTACTTTTGTTTCTGCATCATCGATAATATCTCCTACGACACCATCGTCTTTATGCTTTTTCTTTTCTTTTTCGGTTTCTCTTTCTGTTTCACGTTCCGTGATTTCTTCCGTGGTCGGTTCGTCAGTGATTTCTTCCATTGTCGTAACCACTTCTGTAGTGACGCCGGAAGCATCCTCATCGGCATTGTCATCCATTCCACAGGCAACCAATCCGATTGCCGCCAGGACAAATACCATTACAATTACAATATTTCTCATTGCTTTCATATAATCTTCCTCCAATTTTTCTTGGTTCGATTATAGTTTGTGCAATTTCAATTTTTTTATTCAAATTTTAACCAATCACGTCAGCCATATTGTAAAGTCCTGCACCTTTTCCTGCAAGATATTTTGCAGCATCGATAGAACCTTTTGCAAAAACAGCCTTGGAATATGCACGATGTTTGATTTCAATGACTTCATCGGTTCCGGCGTAGATTACATCATGATCTCCAACAATTGTTCCGCCACGAACTGCGGAAATACCGATTTCTTTCTGTTTTCTTTTTTCACGAACAGTACTTCTGTCATATGTATAATCATATTCATTGTTCAGCACCTGATTGATGCAATCAGCCAATGCTAATGCAGTTCCGCTTGGTGCATCCAATTTCTGATTATGATGTTTTTCAACGATTTCAATATCGAAGCCTCTGTTAGCCAAAACGTCTGTTGCAAGCTGTAAAATCTTCATTAATGTGTTAATTCCAAGAGACATATTTGCTGATTTTAATACTGCCACTTTTTTGCTTGCTTCATTGACTTTTTCAAGCTGTTCTGCAGACAGGCCTGTAGTACAAAGTACCACAGGTGTCTGTGTTTCCACAGCATATTCTAATAAATTATCCACCGCCGCAGCCGTTGAAAAATCAATAATGGCATCGGCTTTTACATCACAATCTTTTACATTTGCAAATACCGGATATTTGTTTGGAACTTCCGTGTAAGCATCTACACCGGCAACAATTTGAATATCCGGATCTTTTTCTATCAAGTCTGTAATAACTCTTCCCATATGGCCATTACATCCATGCATAATTACGTTTACCATATTTACCTCCGCAGTATCTTTTGTTTTATAAAATGCCGTAGTCCTTCATTGCCTTTTCAAGTCTTGCTTTTCCGGCATCGGTCATTTCTGTTAAAGGTGCACGAACAATACCAGCTTCATAACCTAACATATTCATTGCAGCTTTAACCGGAATTGGATTTACTTCACAGAATAATGCACCACATAAATCAATGGCTTCTAACTGTAATTTCAGAGCTGTTTCCATATCACCTGCAAGATAAGATGCTACCATATCATGAACCTGCTTTGGTGCCACGTTGGACCAAACAGAAATCACACCCTTTCCACCTAAGGAAAGTAATGGAACAACCTGATCATCGTTTCCTGAATAAATATCAAGACATCCATCTGCTAATGCAGCAAGTTTTACTACCTGGCTAATGTTTCCGGAAGCTTCCTTAATTGCCACTACATTTTTAACTTCTTTTGCGATACGTACTGCTGTTTCCGGTAAGATATTTGTACCAGTTCTAGACGGAACATTGTACATAATAATTGGAATATTTACTGCATCAGAAATTGCTTTGTAATACTCAACAAGTCCGTTTTGTGTCGCCTTATTGTAATATGGTGTTACACAAAGAAGTCCGTCTGCTCCCATTTCTTCTGCTTTCTTAGAAAGGTTCACAGCTTCTCTGGTGCAGTTTGAACCGGTACCTGCAATTACCGGAACTCTACCTGCAACCTTATCAATGCAGAACTTGATCGTATCAAGATGTTCCTGATCACTCATCGTAGATGCTTCACCGGTAGTTCCACATACGATTATGGAATCTGTTCCTGCCGCAATCTGATCTTCAATAATTTTTCCGAACGCTTCAAAGTTAATGCTTTCATCTTCGTTAAATGGTGTAATAATCGCTACACCTGCTCCTGTAAAAATAGACATTTTACTACCTCCTAAAAAATATATCTTGATTAAACTTTAGTATTCTACTTTATGCATTATAAAAGGGAGCTTACAAAAAGCTCCCTACAAGTATCACTGCTTATAAGTAGCTCTCCATCTTCCGATGACAGTCATATAGTTCTTAACCATATGCCCAGGATCAATGTTCCGCTCATTTTCACCTTCGGCGCTAATTCCTTTCAAAGACAATCTACTGTCTGCGGTGACATCCTGTCTTCTACTCATAAGTAGCGCGACCTCTACTATCGTTTAACTTCTATTATCATAACATTGTAAAACATCCCTGTCAACCTTCTACAATATATTATGTAAAAGTAACAGGGATGTTCTTATCATTTCAGAATATCTGCCTTTGGATTTTCTTTGGAAACGCTGTACTGCTTGTCTCCATATCCTTCCGGCATTCCTTCTTTCATATACACTTTTCCTAAATCTGTAATTTCTCCGGTGTAATGGTTGAACATCGAAGAGGCACCATTTCGCAAATCTGTTGTCTGGAACGAGAACCATGCATAGCGCTCCACATAATCCAGTTCATCCAGTTTTTTCAGAACCCGCCTCATATAATGACGTGCAACTTTTTCTGCACGCTTATCGCCTGCAGGAACACCACTTAATGCAAACTCTGTAATCCAGATTGGCTTGTGATACATATTATAAGTATCTTCAATCAACTTAATAAATGCATCCGCACCTTCATCATCATACCAGTTCCAATAATGATGTAACGGGAAGAAATCAAATTCCCAGTTCTTCGCACTCACCTTTTCCATAAACGGTTGGAACCAATCCTTGGACCATGGTGGAAGTAACGCTGTCGCCGGAGCTCCCACCAAAATGTCTCCCTTATTTGCAAAAACAGTTTCCAATCCATTCATTACTTCGTCAACAGTAAGATTTGCCTGTTCCCGCAAATCCGGTTCATTATAACAAAGCATATAAGTGAAATCATAAGAATTAAACAACTGCATATTTCGATCATCCGATGGTCCAATCGTCCAAAGCATCGGAACAAAATCCAATGATTGGAAAGATGTAAATTTGAATGGGAACATCGCCCAATTGTAATACCAGGACACGCCCCAATCCTCTGCATTCAGATTCATTGCCATATCCTTATTAGTACAAAATCCTTTCTTATTCACAAAGAAAGTATTCACATCCGAGTTCAACACAGAACCGTTTTTCATGTCTGCTTCCACATAGATGGTATGCTTCGTCACCTCTGTACTGTAGTAGGTACAAGTGGTCGTCTTGGCGTCGGTGGACTCTACCAGTTGATCATCTACATAAACCTTGTAACCGGAAACTTCCCCTAGGGAATCAGCACCATTCCAAGTGATTTTCATGGTTCCGGCTGCCTTTAAAGAACCAGCCGTAGGAGAAGTCAATGCCGACTTCTCCCACTCTGTTGCATGATTTTTAATATTCTTTTTTTCATCCTCTTTTGCCTGTTCCAGACTTTCCTGCTCCTGTAAAACTTTTTCTTTTTGTGCCGTTTCTTTCTGCTTTTGTTTTACTACACTCACACCAAGAACTACTACACCAACGAATACGATGCAAGCAAGGGCTAAAAATAATTTTTTCTTCATTTTATTTTGTCTTTACTTTTACAGCGGATACACTACTCCAGCTATAGTAAACCTTCTTTCCAAGAATCGTTTTGTACGCTCTTACCCTAACATAATATTTAATCTTTTTCAATTTCTTTTTCTTAATTTGTTTCTTCTGTTTTTTAGTAAAACTAATCTTAATCTTTGAAGTAACTTTTGTAGTCTTCTTGGTTTTCGCACCTTTCATATTCTTTTTTGTGCCATACTGAACTTCATATCCGGCGGCTCTCTTAACTGCCTTAATAGAATAGTTAAATGCTTTCTTCTTTCCAGACAAGTCAAATAAAGAAGTTGGCATTGCTTTTGCACATCCTGCTACTGATGTATTAACGGATGAAGCGGAAGATACTCCATATGTTTTTGCCTTGTATCCGGATGGATTACCAATCTGTGCATAAATCTTTCCGATATTTGTTAATGTTCCTGTACTGTAATCATAAAGTGCAGAAGAAGATCCTTCAGTTCCGTGAAGATTTGGAACAAACCAAGCGTAACGTTCTACATAACTTCTTTCATTTAAGCCTTTACATACTGTCTTCAGGAATTCTTCTGCTTTTGCTCTTTCTTTCTGATTTGCATCATTCTTTAACCAAAGTGCAAATTCCGTAATCCAGATTGGTTTCTTATATTTGCTATATGTTTCATCAATCATCATCAAAAATTCTCTGGATGATTTATTGCTGTAATTTTCATAATATTTGTGAATTGCAATAAAAGTAGTATTAGACTTGTCAGATACAGATAAACCTTTCCAATACTCTGACCACCACGTTGAATCAAGAACATTGCTTGCGGTAGAAATTGCTGGAGAACCTAATCTCAAATTACCTTTGTTTGGTACAAAGTAATTTTTCCAGCGAGATACAGCAATATTCGAACGAATATTTGATTCCCACTGTAAATCCGGTTCATTAAAACCTAACAAATACTTGTATCCGTTATTTTTGATTCTGTTAAAAGTTTCTGTTTTCAAACCACCTTCTCCATAAATCATCGGAACAAATTCCAAGTCATCAAAGGCTTTATTTTTTTCGTTCATTTCTTTAAATGACTGTGTACCCCAATCATAGTACCACCCCAAGTTCAGGTTCGCAGGGTCTAATGCCACTCCCATATCTTTGTTGTTTACTCCAAGACCTTTCTTCGTTACATAAAATGTTCTTGTTGGAGTTTTTACTGATGTACCATCTTTTAATTTTGCTGTAATATATGCCTTATGTGCACTAACTGACGTGGTATACATTTCAGCAGACATCACTTCAGCAGTTGATGCATTTATGGTCTTTAATGTTTTTCCATCTACATTAACCGTATAAGATGCTACATTATCCAGGTTATTATTCCATTTGATATCAATATAACCTGCTCCAATTAATTTACCTTCTGCCGGTGCAACAATTGCGTTGCTACTCCATTCATCATTGGTCACAGCTACAACCTTCTTTGGCTCTGAAATTGTAATTGAACTTACAACCACAGCAGCCGCCATTAACATTGAAATAAATTTCTTCATCGTGTTCCTCCATCATACTTTGCTTTGTTTCATAGTTCCGATTTTCTTCCTACTACCCCAAATACATTTTGAAATAATAAAAGGGCAGACTGAATTATATGTTCCCATATAACCCTTTCCACCCTTTCAACTGTTTAAAAGATTATGATTAGCGAACTAACGCTACTTTCTTCTTAGACCATTTTCCGTAAACTTCATTTCCTAAAGAATCAAGGTTATATCCTCGTACCTGAATATAAACGATTGATCCTGACTTAATACCTTTCAAAGTATAAGAAGTCTTCTTTGTAGTCTTCTTCTTAGCCTTTTTCATATTTTTCTTTGTAGAATAACGAATCTGATATCCAACTGCATTCTTTGCCTTTTTCTTCAGAACAACTTTCACTTTCTTCTTTGAAGGACTCTTTGCGCTCTTAATCGTTGGCTTAGAAGCCTTCTTTGTTTTTGTGTAATGTGCAACCAAAGTAATATCTTTTGTTACTGCAGATGCCATATTGTATTTTTTGCCATTTAATGTGTAGTAATCAATTGTGTATTTCTTCTTACCAAACTTCATTGCATTTCCTGCAGTGATTGAAGCTCTTCCACCCTTATTTACATAGGTAGTATAAGATTTTTTATTTCCAGTGAACGTAACCTTGTACTGAGCTCCAGCAATAACTTTCAAATCAGAAATATCAACCTGTCCTGACATTGCAAGTTCATCTGGTAAAGAATGAATGTATGCTCCTAAAGTGAACATAATTCCCATTGTTGTAGCACCATAATTCTTAGGTACAGTCACCTTACATGTGATTTTCTTTCCTTCTGTTTCAGTAGAATCCAAAACAAGCGAACCATCTAAATCAGCTCCGGTGATTGTATCAAATTCAACCTTTGGTCCACCCTGTGAAACAGGATCATATACCTTGAATGAAGCATGTTTTACAGTATTTGGTTCTGTAACTGTATCACCTGTTTCTGGATCTTTAACTTCGTTTCCTTCTGAATCTCTTACAGGCTTTTTACCCTTTAAAGTACTCTTGATGTTAAATGAAACAGTATAAGAACGACCTTTTTCTACTGGAATTCCTGTTAATTCAAAGTGTAATCCATATGGGTTATCCCCTACGAGTTTTCCACCCTTGTCATACTGTCCATCCCATCCGGTATTCTTTACATAGAAAGAAAATGTATTTGCAATCTTTGGATTAGATGCAGCCCATCCTTCTGTATAACTCTGATAGCTGTCAGCTAATGCAATACCTTCATTATATTCATCTTCAGAAATTTTTCCTGCCTTGTAATCTTTTTCTACCTGATCTTTTTTGCTCTGGATTTCCGCTTCTAATGCAGATTCCCATTCTGTTTTTGCACCACCATGTGCATCATCACGTACCGAAAAAGTTGACCACTTTGCTCCGGATATAACATTTGCTCCATTTGCAGCATGTGCAGCAGAAACAACACCTACTGATCCGATTACCATTGTCATAGATAACGCTACAGCAGTAACTTTTTTCATTAAATTCTTTCTCACTTTTCTCTCCTCCTAGTTTTCTCCTCGTAAATAGTTGCCCAATGCATTATGCATTGGGCACTACATATTTTCTTATTTACAAAGAACTGTTAATTATTTTTTGATTTTAACTTTTACAGTCTTGCTCCATTTTCCTGTCTTGTATCCGTTTGCAGCCTTAGCACGTACTTTAACTTTCAAAGTCTTTCCAGCTTTGCCTTTAATCTTTACAGTCTTCTTGTTTGTCTTAGAATAAAATGTCTTTGATCCAACTTTAATCTGGTACTTCTTTACCTTTGCAATCTTCTTCCAAGAAATAGAAACTTTGCCTTTTTTCTTAGCTTTTGCTTTAACTTTTTTAACCTGTGCAAATTTCTTTACAGTTGCTGGCTTTGTTACTGGTGTAACCTGTTTCTTAGTTGTAGGTTCTGCTTTTGTAGTATCATCATTCCATACTGTAGGAACTTCTACGAAATCCGGATTCTTTCCTAAGTCAGTAATTGTAAAGTCTCTAACAGATACAACACCTTGATATCCGTTATCTGGTGAAGTATAAACATCAGAAATATCTACTCCGCCGTATCCCTTCTTAGAATCTGAAGAGAAGTTACCAAGCATAAATGTTACTTTAAATGACTGAGCTGATACCCAGTTTGTGAAGTAGTATGTATGAGTTTCTTCATTAAGAATGCTCATATACTGATTACTACTATCTGCACCGGACTGTACTCCACCTTCTGCAAAAACTTCCTTTTCTAATCCTGCTTCATCATATGGAGTCATATCATATCCATCTACAGTACAACCAAATGCCACATAACAATATTTTGCCTTTGTTGCATATGTCTTGAACGAAACCTTATATCTGTGACCTGGAACTGCAGCTACTTCCTTCATGCTAGCCTGAATCTGCCAAGGATTGATTGTGTCAGCGCCCCAATCTTTATCCCATCCAACATTCTTAATGTCAAGATCAAAACCTTTGGAAATACCACTTGCTGTCTTAACCTGTTCAGCAGGATTCAGTTCATTCCATCCTGTGATTACTTCACTAGTATCTGTAATTGTAACAGAGTTAATTCTTCCTTCATTACCGTTTAAGTACTCTCCGTTGAAATCAACACCACCTCTTAAAAATGACCATGGTTTCAAATCAACTGCTGTTGAATCTTCAGCCTTTACTGAACTCACTCCTGTTAAAAGTGATACTGCTAATGCACATACTGTAACGCCAGCTAATG
>JAILRZ010000094.1 GCA_024697845.1 Eubacterium sp.
GAAGAGGTATACCCATTTGTTTGCCATTGATTCTTCCTCCTAAAAAAATAGTATATTTTTATAGTATGAAACCGGCGGATGGCAATCCGAAATCCGGTTCATAAATCTAATATTGACGTCAAAACCGCACAAAATCCCACGGAACCAAAACTGCTTCCGTGAAAAATGGGCGTAGAACGCCTATGTACAGATTATAACATACGCCACTTTTAAGTCAACCGAAAAAGTTGAAACTTTTACCATTTAAAGCACTTTTTTTCGCTTTCTACTCTTTTTGTTCCGTCTTCCTGACCCAGAGGTGTTCTGATTCCATAAAAAATCGGTGGTTTTTACAAACCACCGACCATTCTTTTTACCTTATTTATGTCTAACTGTCATTTCTTTACTCCACATTCCGTATACCTTCTTAGTCTTCTTTGACTTCTTTGATTTCTTCACTAACTGATAAGGGCGAACCTTTACTGATACAGCTCCGGAAACCTTCTGAAGATATTCATTATTTGATGCGTCATATTTCTTATCCACATCATATCCTGACTTCAGGAACTTTGGAGCTGCTGTAGTAAAAGAATTCTTCTTTGTTGTAATTTTATAAGTCTTCTTTCCCTTCTTCATCACTACTTCATATCCCTTTGCTCCGGAAACCTTTGCAAACTTAATTGTAACCTTTCTCTTTGCATATAATGCTGTATCAAGAGCTGTCTGTGCATATTTGAATTTCTTCTTGTTGACAATCTTTGTATGATGTTCAAATGCTGCCACATCCATTTTGACTTTTCCGAAAAACTCAACTTTCTTTATGGAAGCATCAAAGAATGCCTTTACACCAATCTTTGAAAGTTTCTTATTCAGTTTCAATGTTCCGATTCCAACATCTTTAAATGCAAAATCCTTAACTGTTTTTACATTCTTTCCAAATGTAAGTTTATCTATATTAATCTCTCCACCACTACAATACGCATTAGAAAATGCAAATGATGAAATAGTTTCCACACTATCAGGAATTGTTATTTTATAACTGTAATAATTGGTATTGTAATATAACTGCTTCCCCTCCATAGAAGTCAATAATCCATTTTCAACTCTGCATTTCTTATTCTCTTTTGGAATTGTAATTCCATCTACACGAACATGAAAAGCTGCCTTTCCTAAATCATCAGCAGAACCATAAAGACATATATCATCGATTACACCATCATCCCCGTCATAATCCCAATATTCACCTTCAGGAGGAATCCATCCACCGAATGCTCCTATTTCATATCCTTTTGCATCCCCCTTAATTACAATCTTCCGCGCTCCATTAAACGCATTTGTTTCCAATTTTGTTACAGAAGCAGGAATTGTAAACGTTCCATTAATATATGAAAACGCATTCTGTTTAATGGTTGTCACTGTGTCTGCAAGCTGAACCTCTTCAACACCATAAAAGTTTTCAAACAACCTAGAACCTATCGTTGTAATTCCATTTCCCACAACAATCTTCTTCACTTTTTCGTATTTAATAGAGATATTATAATTATCCCAGGTGGCACCACATCCTGTAATTGTCAATGTGGCGGTCTTGCTGTCATACTGATAATCCACCTGATCTCCACATCTTCCCTGAGCTACTACCTCTGCGGATACCGTTTTCGTTCCTACAATGGATGTTGTCGGCATACTCATTGGCATTGCCATACTCATCATCATACTCATTACTGTCATTCCTAAAAAAATCTTCTTCGTTTTTCTCATTTTTATCCCTCCTGAAATATCACTTTTGTTTTGCTGTTATACCTTATAAACGCAAGTAACTTTCTTTTTATTTCATTTTTTATTCTGGCAGCAAAAAAGCAACACCATACGGCATTGCTTTTGTTCTCTTTATTTTGTTGTTCCGTTTACTTTCAAAACCGGCGGAATAAACAGTTCGGTTTTTCCCGTCTTCTTGTTTTCCAGTAAATCAATCATAATCTGTGCGGTCTGTCTTCCCGCAGCATAAACCGGCTGCATCATCGTTGTGATATTCGGAGTTACCAACTTTTCGTAACCCAAGCCATCAAAACCAATCACTCCGAGTTCATTTGGCACATCAATCCCCTTTTCCATAGCATATCGCATAGCCCCTAACGCCAAAGAGTCACTGGCGCATACTAATCCGTCAAAAGTGTTTTTAGAAAACATTTCTTTCGCAGCTTCATAACCATAAGGCTCGTCATTGTGTACACGCTGCACCCCATTCTCAGGAATTTCCAATCCATGCGCCTTCATACAATCGTGATACCCCCAAAAACGATCTTCCGAATACCCTTGGGTTGCTTCTACTCCAATATGACCGATTTTTTTATACCCTCTTGAAATCAAATATTCTGTAGCTGCATATTCGCCTTTGTAATTGTCTACCTCAACAGAATTATGTTCATAACTACTATTTCCAAAAAATAAAACCGCTTTGTCCTTGGACATTTCCAATAGTTTCTGTTCTTTCTTTGTTTCCAGCCCCATACTAATAATGCCGTCACAAATCATTTCTTCATCCACGACCTTTGTAATATGCATGGAATATCCTTTTTCTCCCAAGGCCTCTCCAATTCCAGCGATTGCCTGTAAAGTAAAAGGATGCAACGCATCAATCATATCGGCAACGTAAACACTAATAATATGTGTTTTTTTGATTGCTAAAAGTCGCGCTACCATATTGGGCTTGTATCCCACCTTTTCAACGATATCATGAATTTTATCATACGTGTCCTGCTTTAATTTTTCAGGTTCATTAAAATATCTGGATACAGTCATTGTTGAAACACCTGCTGCATCTGCAATGTCTTTTATGGTTGCCATAGCCAACCTCCTATATTATAATTCCGTTCTTTTCCCTAACCGTTGTAATTATAACATAGGACAACCTCTTTTATCAAACCTTTCTTTACATTATGCAGGGAGAATAAATGTGGTAATGGAATGAGCCGGAATTTCTGTATTAAAGCCTTTTCCGTCAATACATATTCCAATGCGGTTTCTTCTATTATTCTCATTCTGTACTACTACAACAATATCTCCGTTTGGATTCTTGAATGCCGCCGAATAAACTCTGCGTTCCACATCATTTCTACAAAGAATTCTTTTTGCCCCGCTTTCAATAAACCTTGAAAAATGTCCGATATAATAATAGGACCAATTATAAGAAACCTCATCGGTTCTTGTATCAATGTGAATTGGAGCTTCACAATAATTCCCCACATAGTTCGGTCCGCCTGTTTCATCTAAAACAAGATTCCAGTCAATCCAGGCCTCGTTGTAATTATTAAAGTCATTAATAATATTTCTTCCGTAGGTTTCCCCATGCTTCCACGCACCAATGCCGGCTTTACTACTGGTAGAACCGGACTGGTTAATCAACTCAACACAGCCTTCCGTGAAAATCAAATGCTTGTCCGGGAACTGCTCATGCACCATTGTCAGATTTTCTGATTTATCCGAACAGTACCAATGAAAAGCAAATCCCCAAACGACCTCATCCATTCCCTTGTAGGACATAGACTCTTTGACACGACGATACATCAAATCACGATTGTGATCCCAGATTAAAATCTTCATATCACCAAATCCCGCTTCTTTCAAAGCCGGATACAAATAGTCTGTAGCAAACTCTGCTTCTTCCAAAGCATCGAACTTACAGGAGGCCCATGTCTGCTTAGCTGCCGGTTCATTTTGGATGCTGATCATTTCTAGCGGAATATTTCTTCGTTTCATTTCCTGAACGTACTTCACCATATATTTCGCCCAGACTTTATAATATTTCTTTAACAATCTTCCACCATTATTAATATCTCCGTTACTTTTCATAAATGCCGGAGGACTCCATGGAGAACACAACAGTACCAATGGTTTTCCATTTAGTTTTTCTGCGTCTTTAATGAGTGGAATCAGTTCCTTATCATCATGAGACATATCAAAGGTTTTTAATTCCACATCTCCTTCTTCAATATATGTATACGGTTCCAGGGAAAAGTCACAACAATGAATCGTAGTTCTTCCCAAATTGTAGGCAAGACCTGTTTCCTTGTCAAAATACGCTCTTAAAATTTCTTCTCTGTTTTTCGGTGAGGTTTTTGCCAGTAAATGTGCTGAACTATCTGTAAAAGATCCTCCAAATCCCATAATTGTCTGAAATTCCTTTGTACTGTCTACGTTCACCAGACACATTTTATAACTAAACACCTCTTCCATTTCGATTGGTGTTAATTCTTTCCAAGCTGTACTTTCATAATGTCCTTTTGCTGTTTGAATTACTCGAACTTCTTTTCTCATATAGCAACATTCTCCCCTCAATTTTTTCTATACAGAGCATCGTCTCTTAATTAAAATTATAAGTAAAAAACGTTTTTAAGCAAAAGAATCCATTTTTTTCGGAACTTTGTCGATTTTTCAAAAAAAGAGAGTGACAATTTGTATCAATCTTTATACAAATTGCCACTCTTTTAATTTGATTGTTGTTCCTTCTTAAATGATAATAAAAACGTTTCAACCCTTTTATTATCAAATATTCACATTTTATTAAAACTGAAGTTTTTCTTCAAAATAAGCTTTCAAATCTTCAATCTTAATTCTTTCCTGCTGCATTGTATCACGGTCTCTTACAGTAACGGCACCGTCTTCTTCAGAATCAAAATCGTAAGTTACACAGAAAGGTGTTCCGATTTCATCCTGACGACGATATCTCTTTCCGATTGCTCCTCTGTCATCATATTCGCAGTTGTAGTATTTTGACAATTCTGCAAATACCTTTTCTGCACCTTCATTTAATTTCTTGGATAACGGAAGCACACCAACCTTAACCGGTGCTAATGCCGGATGGAAATGAAGAACAGTTCTCATATCAGGCTTTTCTTCTGTTCCGATATTTTCTTCATCATAAGCTGCACAAAGGAATGCCAAGGTCACTCTGTCTGCACCAAGAGATGGTTCAATAACATATGGAACATATCTTTCATGCTTTTCATCATCAAAATATGTTAAGTCTTCTTTTGAAGTATTAATGTGCTGTGTCAAATCGTAATCTGTTCTGTCTGCGATTCCCCAAAGTTCTCCCCATCCGAACGGGAACAGGAATTCAATATCTGTAGTTGCTTTGGAATAGAAAGATAATTCTTCCTTGTCATGATCACGAAGTCTCATTTCTTCTTCTTTGATTCCAAGATTTAATAACCAATCACGGCAAAAACCTCTCCAATATTCAAACCATTCCAAATCAGTATCCGGCTCACAGAAGAATTCTAATTCCATCTGTTCGAATTCTCTTGTACGGAATGTGAAGTTACCCGGAGTAATTTCATTACGGAAAGACTTACCAATCTGTCCGATACCGAATGGTATTTTTTTTCTGGAAGTTCTCTGAACATTCTTGAAGTTTACAAAGATACCCTGTGCTGTTTCAGGTCTTAAGTAAACTGTATTTTTTGCATCTTCTGTAACACCCTGAAATGTCTTAAACATCAGGTTGAACTGTCTGATATCTGTAAAGTTATGTTTTCCACAAGTCGGGCAAACGATGTGATTCTTTTCAATATAATCAGCCATTTCTTCCAAAGACCATCCATCTACGGAAGATTCTAATGTAATTCCGTTTTCTTCTGCAAAGTCTTCAATCAGATTGTCAGCACGAAATCTTTCATGACATTCTTTACAATCCATCAATGGATCTGAGAAACCACCAAGATGTCCTGAAGCAACCCAAGTCTGAGGGTTCATTAAAATCGCACAGTCTACTCCCACATTATAAGGATTTTCCTGGATGAACTTTTTCCACCATGCTTTCTTTACATTGTTCTTTAATTCAACACCAAGATTTCCATAATCCCAAGTATTTGCCAATCCACCATAGATTTCAGAACCCGGATATACAAATCCTCTGCTTTTTGCCAATGCTACAATTTTTTCCATTGTTTTTTCCATTTTTTCCTCCTAAATGCCTCGCATTTTTTTATTACTCAAAGATAATAAAGCTTCGACCTTCATCAGAAGTCTTTACGATACCATCTTCTAATTTACAATTATCACTCATATAGGAAACGTCACCATCAATCTGAATGTCGTATCCTCCGGAAACGATTAGCAACGTTCCCTTCGTCCCTCGCAGCGAAACCTTTTCACCGGATTTTGGAGAAACAACTATCATTTCGCCATCGCCGTCATACTCGCTGACACTGTTCAGATAGAAGTCATATACTTTCGGTGCGTCCTCTTCCTGTTTCACAAAATCATTCTCTCGATTATACAAATTCATATAAGAAATAAAATCATTTTCTGTTGTAAACTGAAATACAACCTTTGCAACGGTCTCTTCCATTTCAAAGTCTTTCAGTTTCATGGCATTGTCTTCTGAACCGTTACTTTTATTAAACGCTTCAACTTCAGCATCGATTTCCTTTTCCAAAGCTTCTTCGTCAAACTGTTCACCCTTAAAATCCTCTGCCATTCCATAAACTACTTTTCCGCTATCTTTGATATAAATTGCGCTTCTATTCGCCTTCAGTTCAATATCTCCGACATCGTTGCCACAGGATTTCAGACCAAACACAACAGCCGCGATAATTCCAATCAACACAAGAACAATTAGCATCAGTTTCAACTGAATTTCTGCTCTTCTCCGTCTTCTATGTCTTCTTTTTCGCTGATCGATTCTATTTCTCGCTTTATTGTTACTCATAACTCTCCCTTTTTTCATCACACTGTTTTTCTAGATAGTAATTTTAAACGCATTAGTTCCGAATTTCAACAACTAATTTTCTTTTTCCCTAAAAATGCAATACTTTTATAAGATTGGATTTTCAAAAAACTCCAAGGATTTGAATGTCTTATCAATCTGCTGTTTCATATAAGAATGTACAACCTCTTCCATTTGTTTTAATACCGTTTCTGTAACAGTAAAATGAAACAGTTGTTCCGGCTTTGCTGTTAAAATATACTGCAAGGCGTAAACAGTTGATGCATCAAGAATCTCTTTGACTTTTCCATGGCACTGCCTACACAAAAGAATCCTTCTCGTCTTATCGTAATAATCCAAATCTTCCTGACGCCCGCAATTTCCACACTGAAACAGATTTGGATATTCTCCATTAATAGCCAGTGTTCGCAATTCAAAAATCAGTCGAACCAGTTCCTTTGGTATTTTTCTTGCCTGAAGTGCTTTCAATGCAACGTACAACAATTTAATTGTTTCGGAAGCTTCAATTCCTTCTCTGCCGTAATAAGAAGAAAGTTCCAGAAAATACATTCCCAAATACATTTCTTCAACATCTGTAAAAGAACTACTAAAGTACTCCTGCACTTTTACATCCGTCAGGGTATATGCATTTCTCCCACGATATAATGTAAATTCTCCAAAGGACATCGGCTGGCTTCCCGCCAGCAGTTTGCTGTTCTGCTTTCTGGCTCCCCGGGCAAATGCCGTAATTTTTCCAAAATCTTTTGTGAGAATCACTAACCGCTTGTCATATTCACTAATTGGCATTGCAGATAAAACAATTCCTATCTCCGTCGTTGTTTCTATCATGAATCTTTTTCTTCCCTATAACCATAATTCTTCATTAGCAGTTCACTATCACGCCAATCCTTACGTACCTTTACCCACAATTGTAAATTGACTTTCATTTCCAATTGCTGTTCTATTTCATATCGTGCATTGGTACCGATTTTCTTTAACATTGCACCCTTTTTCCCGATAATAATTCCCTTATGAGAATCTCTCTCACAGATAATGGTTGCTTCAATATCATATAATTTTCCATTCGGACGCTTTTTCATCTGTTCAATAGTAACAGCTATTCCATGTGGAATTTCATCATTCAATGCATGCAATGCCTTTTCTCGAATCAATTCCGCAACAATCTGTCGCATCGGCTGATCTGTTACCGTATCTTCATCATAGTACATTGGTCCTTCCGGTAAGTATTTAAATATTTCATCAACAATCATTTCCGTATTCTGTCCCCGTAACGCAGAGGCCGGAATTATCTCGTCAAACTCCATTAATTTGCGATAAGTATCAATAAACAATAACACTTCTTCTTTTTTCACAGTATCGGTTTTATTAATCACAAGAATTACCGGAACATCAATGTTCTGCAATTGCTCTGCAATATGACGTTCCCCGGCACCGATAAAAGTATCCGGTTCTACCAGCCAGAGAATCACATCCACTTCCTTTAATGTTTTTTCGGCAACATTTACCATATATTCTCCCAACTTGTTTTTTGCCTTGTGTATTCCCGGGGTGTCCAAAAAAACAATCTGTCCTTCCTCACAAGTATATACGGTCTGAATCTTATTTCTTGTTGTCTGGGGCTTTTTCGATGTTATTGCAATCTTCTGTCCAATTAAATGATTCATCAATGTTGACTTTCCCACATTGGGTCTTCCAATCAACGCTACAAATCCTGACTTGAATTTTTTCTCCATTAGTTTACTTCCTTTATTTCATCAAACATTTCCTTATTTGCTTCAATGGCACCAGCGCTACCAACAACTGCCAGATGACCATTCGTTAAAGCACTTTGAACCAGTTTTGCCAGTTTCTGAATATCTTCTTTTTTAGCATTCAGGATATTCGCACGATTTCTTTCCTGAACGCTCTTTTCAATTCCTGTAATATAAACTCTGAAGTTCCAAAGACTTTCCGTAAAAGGATTCATCGGCAAATCACGATTGTTGATTGCTCCAATGATAAACTTGCGCATCTTTCGTTCATCCACTTCAAAGTTTTCCAGATACTCTGCAATCTTCTGATAAACCGTATCTGTTTCCTTTAATTTAGGATCTCTGTAAGAATAGAATCCCACATCACCATTGGTATTCGTCATTGCACCACAGCCATATGCGCCTCCCAGAACACGAATCTGTTCCCACAGATATTCATAATTCATGATGTTTTCAAATACTGCAAAGGCTCCATCTGCCGAACCATCATAATCCGGAAAATCTTTTTTGAAATTTCCCATTCTTGCCACGTACTGAACACTTCCCGCTGTGGAAAATGCCTCATCTTTCTGTGGCAATACAATCGGACCTGATGTTTCCATCGGCACATCATACATTTTTTCTTTTAAAGTGACTGTCAATTCCTCTGCTTTTGCAAAAGCCTCTCTGCTTCCTGCAAAATTCAATATCATACGATTCTTATGAAATGCCAGACGAACAGTCTGTTCAAACATTTCTATGATTTCCTGTTTCTTTTCATCAAAATGTTCTACCAGGTCTTTTACAAAGTAATAGGCGTCGATTCCGTTCATTCGTTCCTTAATGTAATAATTCAGAGAATAATTAGAACCTGCTCTATTGATTGCTTTCACATGACCGGCACTAAGAATTTCACTCTGCATCGATGCAAAAATTGCATCCAGACGTTCCTTCATACGCTTCTCATCACGGAAATCACTGGTTTTCAGAATTTCTTCGATAAACGAAAACGCAATCGGCATTTTTTCGTCTAACATCTTCGTATGAACTTCCATTAAAATAATCGGCTTTCCGCTAACACTGTGATCATAATTTCCATTATTAAAGGACAGACCACCCAAATCATAATCAATGGCGCTATTCAACTCACTATAGTGATAACGTTCGGTACTTAACGCCTCAAACATTCCTGATAACATTCCAAGATACGGATAATACTTTTCCGGAATATCGGAGCAGTTAAAATACAAATCCACATACGAAATACCATGGGTTTCAATGTCATGATATAAGGTTGTAACTCCATTTTTCTCACCAACTTCATTCTTGATTTTTCTAGGTTCCTTCGGAATATCCTCAATTTCTAAAAGCGGAATACATTCCAGATCCTTTGGTGTATCATGTTCGGACTGATATGCTTTCAATTCTTTTGTTTCCCGAATCACCTGCTCAATTTCTTCCGGAGACATTGCGGCTTTCTTCTTTGCTAATTTCTTTTTTATAGCTTCATCCTTTTCTTTTGCCAGTCCCGGCTTTGGTTCCAGTACAATTACGGAACGGTGGTTGTTCTTAAGAAAATATTTTTCCACCAATTTTTCGAAATAATCTGTTTCAATTTCCTTTCGTAATTCATCAAATATCGGATATATTTCCAGATAGTCAAAAGCTTTTGTTTCATCATATAGCCAGGAAACAAACATATGAAGTCCCCAAATCAATCCTTTTGGATATCTGCCAAAATCTGCTTCTCTCTCTGTAAATTCCAGGCGATTGAGTCTTGCAGTCAAAGCTTTCTTGGACAACCCTTTTTCCACAATTTCTTCCAATGTCTTCTGGATTACTTGCTGAAATTTTGATAAGTCCTCTTCCTTTGCAAACTTTGCCGTAATACTGTAAACCGGTTGTCTAAAATCTGTTTCATACACACCGGACACGTCTTTCCCAATTCCTGCATCGATTAAAGCCTGCTTTAACGGTGCTCCCTGCATATCCATTAAAACTGATGTCAAAATATCCATTGCCATGGAAAGTTTCACATCATCACTTCGTCCCACCACATAATTCATGGACAGATATGCCTTTTCCTCTGTTGATTCCTGTTCCGAAATTGCATACTCTTTTTTTACTACAATCGGTTCATCAAATGCTTTCTGCAATCCTACTTCGGAATCAATAGTAATTGCATCATATTTGCTCAGGTATTCCTGATCCATCCACTGCAAACGTTCCACAATATCCATATCTCCATACAAATAAATGTAACTGTTGCACGGATGATAATATCTGCTGTGAAAGGCCAAATAATTCTCATAGGACAATTCAGGAATTTCCTCCGGTTCCCCACCGGATTCAAAACTATAAGTTATGTCTGGGAATAAGGTCTGATAGGTCATTCTTCCAAGCACACCGTCCGGTGAAGAAAAAACACCTTTCATTTCATTATAAACCACACCATTGTATATCAGTTCTCCATCCGCTTCCTCTAATTCATAATGCCATCCTTCCTGTTTGAAAATCTTTTCCTCTTTATAGATGTTTGGTTTCAGAACCGCATCCATATAGATTTCCATCAGGTTTTTAAAGTCTTTATCATTATAGCTGGCTACCGGATACATCGTCTTATCCGGATAAGTCATTGCATTCAGAAAGGTGTTCAGTGATCCTTTCACCAATTCCACAAAAGGATCTTTTACCGGAAAACGCTCCGAACCACACAACACTGTATGTTCCACAATGTGTGGCACTCCGGTATTATCCTCAACCGGGGTACGAAATCCTATATTAAAAACTTTGTTTTCATCATCATTTGATAACAGTGCAACCCGCGCACCACTTTTTTTATGTTTCAGAAGCCATGCATCCGATGAAACTTCTTCAATATATTTATGAAGCAAAACTTCGTATTCTTTTAAAGATTTGATTTTCTCATTGTTTCTCATAAGAGCCTCCTTGTTACGGATATTTTACACTAGTGCTTATTCTACCATAATTTGCATTTTCTATCCACAAAAAAAGAATCCCTCTGCAATATGAGAGATTCTTCTTTTTCAATCATTTACTGAAAGATTTTCACATATTTTTGTAGTCGATTAATCACAATTGTTGCCAAAATCATTTTAATGATATCCGGTACAATATATGGGATTACGCAAAGCCCCAATGCCTGTGTTACTGTAGATTTCATTACCACAATAAACTGAATAGTTCCCAAAGCAAAGCAAATTGCATCTCCAATTATCATTGAAACCAACAGGATTACATTTTTCATTCCACCAGTTACATTTCTAAATATCCATAATAAACTTCCAATCACCAAAACCGTGAAAAGGAATCCGATAATAAACCCTCCGGTAGGTCCAACTAAAACGCCCGGTCCACAACTGAAACCAGAAAACACCGGAACGCCAACCAGTCCCAGCAAAATATATACTGCTACTGTAACAAATCCTTTTTTTACTCCAAGAATTCCTCCCACTACAAAAACTGCAAATGTCTGTAATGTAAAAGGTACCGGTCCGATTGGGATAGAAATCCAGGAACATACTGCCATTACCGCTACGAACATTGCGACTACGGAAATCTCCTGAACAGACAAAATTTTCTTTTCCACAATGATTCTCCTTTCTTTTTTCAAGTCTGTTCCATCGTAGTACATTCTTTTTTAATTGTCAACCTATTTTTATTTTCAGCTAACATTAGTTTTATTTCCCTCTTTTTTCACTCGAGGAAAGTGATAAAAAACCTTGCTATGTTTCTTTTTCTATACTAAAATGCCAATATGAGTGTTAAAGATTTAGTATTAGAAGAATTAGAAAATAACAAAGGTTCATACGTTTCCGGCGGACAATTGTCAAAGACTCTTTCTGTCAGCCGCAACTCGATCTGGAAGGCTATCAAAAGTCTTGAAAAGGACGGCTATTCTATTGATGCAATCCCCAACCGTGGATATTGCCTTTCTTCCGACAGTGAAATTCTGTCTGCACAAAGTATTGCGAAATATTGTAACCATTCCTTAACCATTGAAGTTTACGAAACGATTACCTCAACGAATACAGTTCTGAAAGAAAAAGCTGGTGAAGGTGCTGAACACGGAACAGTTCTTGTTGCCAAGGAACAAACTTCCGGGCGTGGAAGAATGGGAAAAGAATTTTATTCACCATCTCAAACAGGTATCTACTTAAGTATTTTGTTACGCCCTCAGTTTCCGGCATCCCAATCTCTTTTTTTGACTACTGCTGCTGCCGTAGCTACAGCTCGTGCCATTGAAGATATTTCATCCCAAAAAGCCCAGATTAAATGGGTTAACGATATCTATATTGGTTCAAAAAAAGTCTGTGGAATTTTAACAGAAGCTGCTTTCAATATAGAAACCAATCAATTGGATTATGCCATTGTCGGTATTGGTGTTAATTTATTAAAGCCTTCCCATTTTCCAAGTTCGATTCAGGACATTGCGACCGCAGTTTTTGATGTACCTCCCGAGGATCCAAATTATCAAAGTATTTTTGTTGCCAATCTTTTGAATTACTTTATGGAATATTACGAACATTTTGAATCCAAGGAATATTTGCAGGAATATATTGATCGTTCTATGCTAATCGGAAAATCAATTTTTGTTATCCGGAACAATAAATCTATTCCCGCCACTGCCCTGGCAATTAACGCGGACTGTCACCTTCAGGTTCGCTATGAAGACGGAACCGAAGAATGGCTCTCCTCCGGAGAAGTCAGTACAAAATTATCGACAGAATCATAAATTGCACATTTTCTCACAGAAACTTTTCCGATTTTCCCATTGAGATACTGAAAGGTTTCTGTGACTTTTACATCAAACAATCCCTCCTTATAGTCTGCCCCCATCACCTCTACAGTAATATTCCCATCATTTTCCAAACCAACACTTAACAATTGCAGAAATTCTCCCACCATCTCATTATTATTGCTGATTTCATTTTGCCCTTCTACTTGAGACACTTTCACAGTCTGTTTAACCGCGGCCGAAACTGCTCGATTCAATTCTTCCTGTCGTTTTGCACGATGATCTACGGAAAGAATCGACATAGAGGTTAATAAAATCAACACCGCCATTCCAATCACAATAATAATCTGCTTCATTGTTGTCCTCCGTATCTTTCCATGACCTGCCGATTCATGTTTTTTGTAATTTGATATTGATGATTTTTTACTGATTCTTTAATTTCCTTTATGTCCATCGTGTTCAAGCGAATTATTTGCGTTGCCTCATTCCTATCGAAACCGGATTGTAACAATTGATTACATCGTCCCACCCACTTCGAATGGCCTGACAAGGTATACAGATAATCTTTTGAGATAAACCGAATCGGGTGTTCAATCTCATGCATTTCAAGAATAACGACACGAAAATACCCACTTTTCTGTAATGTTCCCTCCGAATCTTTTGCCATAATAGTCAGGACAAATTCCTGTTCCTTTTCTGTGGATATATATTGTTCTGCTTCTAAAAATTCTCCTTGTGCCAGAACTTTCTGATTTCCATCCCGAATTTCTCTCACTTCGATTTCATATTTTTTTCCACTCTTTAAATCATCTTCCACCCCAATTTTCTTCAATACTTCCCTATTATCCAGCTTTATTTTTTGTCCAACAACATAATAGCGATTTGGTGCATTTACAAACAGATTTTTGGGGCGAATTATTTCCCATTGCGCATATAGCAATAGATTTTGATTATCCAGAATCACCTTTCCCGGCAAATAGACGGTTCCCTTTCCGTTTTCCATTGTATTCCAGTGTTTATCTGTCACAGTCTGATATCCCGGACGACTGATTTCTTTTTTTGAAACCTGTGTTTCTTCGTTCCAGTATTTCACCTGCCCCTGTGGCATCTGTTCCACTGCCTCTCCCGTATTTTTATTGTATTGGATTTGATACTTCTCACTAATGATAATCCATTGATTATTAAACCCTGCAACATACTCTGTCGGACGCAGACATTGCTGATTCTTCACTCCAACAATCTGAAATTTTTTTGTTGCAACATTTTCTCCATATTCATCTTCCATTTTTCCGCTGACATACAATTCCTTTGCACCGGTCCCCCCTTGATACGATACTTTAACCAGCCTTGTTCCATTAGATTGATCTTCGCTTTCCAATGAAGCAATCATATGATTATTCCGATTCAATGCTCCTATGATTTCTACAAAGGTTCCTGAACGCAAATATACTCGGTTATTTGTATGAACAGTTGCATT
Organism: Eubacterium sp.; assembly: GCA_024697845.1. Taxonomy (GTDB): domain Bacteria; phylum Bacillota; class Clostridia; order Lachnospirales; family Lachnospiraceae; genus Eubacterium_G. The sequence continues at coordinate 14,676 of JAILRZ010000094.1, forward strand.
TCTTGTGATTTTCAGTTTTCCCTTCAAATAAATTCCGGCACCTTTCCCTCCTGCTGCATTTCCAATAATTGTTCCGGAATCCGTTTCACAACAGGAGTATTCATCCAAATACAGACCTCCCCCTTGAGATTCTGCTTTGTTTTTTTCAATCACATTTTCAAATAATTTTATTGAAGATGAATTTCTTATGGCACCGCCGTTTTTCCCAGACTGATTTCCTCCAATTCTGCAGGATGTTATTTCTACTACTTCCCCATACAATCCTCGGATATCTTGTCCCAGCCACAATCCTCCCCCATTATTTTCTGCAATATTTCCGGATATCGTAGCTTTTTCAATTCGCAATTTGGAGAGCATCTTATTGGAAGTTCCTCCACAACTGATTCCTCCACCATTACTTCCGGACTGATTGTTTTGAATCACTCCACGGTAAATTCTTGTGATGCCACCTGATTCACCATCTACCCCACCATTACAACGAATTCCCCCGCCACTTCCGCCAGCAGTGTTTTCTGAAATCACCGGTTCCGGAGTTCCTGAATTTTCCGTTCCAATTTCTAACTGTGCCCCCATTCCGGAAAAAATACCACCTCCGGTTTTTCCTGCAGAATTCCGGTAAATCTTTCCCGTTTCTATTCCTCCGTAAGCGCCATCATAAATAAATACTGCTCCGCCTTCTTCTTTGGCATTGCATTGATATATTTCTCCTCCCCGCATATAAAAATGTCCATCATTTCCTACACAGATTGCTCCGCCTTCCGTTTCTGCGGAACAATGATGGATTTTTCCACCGGATAAGATTTCTGCCATTCCGCTTTGATCCACATACATGGCTCCACCATTCATCCCGGAACAGTTTTTTATTTCTCCTTTTAATTGAAGCGTTCCTGCACAATAAATGGGAGAACTCTCTACATCTTCTTTATTATTCTTGATTTCATTAAGTATACAATTCTTACTGATGATTACTGTGCATCCTGCTTCAATATACATCATTCCGGAGCTTTTTACCTGTTTCGAAAACGAGGCTTCATTCCCATTCAACTCCAATAGTTCCTCTGTTTTTCCATACCCCAAATCCACTGTAGCATCATTTCCGATTTTGAAACAGTATTTCGGTGTTCCCTTCTTGTTGATTCCCACATTCTGATCCGTACTTCGCTGTATCTTTCTTTTTTTCCCTGTTGCATAGATTCTAAATTTACCCTCTCCAACGGTAATTGATTTTGTCAATGTAATATTTGATTGAACTTCCACATAAACCCAACTACTCTTTCCTTTTGATGTCATAATTGTCTTTAAATCACTTTCATTGGAGATTCCATATGGATTTGCTGCCGTCCCCTTTCCTGAATAAGCAAAGACATCCCTCTGCATAAAACATAAAAATAACAATATTAACCCAAACTTCAATTTCCATTTACCTGGCATACCCTTGTATCACCGCCTTTTTTTTATAATCCTCTCCAAACAATCGGTAAATCGGAAATTCAACCTCATATTCCAGAAATACCACTTTGCTGGGATTTTCCTCATACACCGTTACATCTTTAACCGATAAGAGATATCCATTTTTTTTTGCTTCTGAAACACACTGAGAGATTACCTGTGCATTTCCATCACTATCTTCAATCCGATTTACCGCCACCTGAAAGAAATCCCGTGCTGCACCAATTTGATTATTTCCATGAATCATGGAAGCAAAAACCAGACAGCCCAAGGTTATTGTTATTATCATCGCAAACACTTCTATCGCAATTCTCATTTTTCTACTCCACAATCACATTAATTTTCTTTGTACTGATTAGCTGATTCTTTGAAACCACCACACATCGAAGTCGGTACACGCCCTTTTGGAAAACATTCACGTTCCCGTAAACATTGAGTTCCGATGTAATATCTGTTCCATCATAATCCGTTGCTTTCAGATAATTTTTGACATCAAAATCTTCCTGTTTGTATTCCGCATAAATAACATCATCTGATTCAATTACCGGATAATCCTTACGCTGATCCTTTTGAAATTTCTCATTATTCTGCTCTTTTCGAACATTGTATTGTGGGGAAATCTGACTCCATTTTGAGAAACAGATTTTGCATATGATTGCCACCATCAAAACTCCCACAATACCATAAAGCAGAATCTCTCCATGTTCGCCAATCCATAAACTCATCTTATCCTCCTATCACTGAAAGTGTCGCAATATAATCAATATTTCCAACCGTCTTTGCAATCATAACAACAGCAACCAAAGCCGTTACCGCCAGTATCCCACTGATTATTATATTTCCATGCTCTCCTATAAAACCTTCCATATCCTATCCTCCCGTAAAATTGTTCAACATTTCTTCAAATACCCTAATCAGTGTTAAAAATAGTATTCCAAAAATAATACACTGACCTGCCTCTGATAATAATAATTTCATTGCTCTCCCTTTTTTATTTTGCTAAAACCGTGGACAATGATGACGTAAACACTAAAATCATCAAAACCATATCCACCATAATTTTCATAACGCCTACTAACATTGGAATTGCAGAATACATACTGGCCATTCCGATATAATCTTTGTTTTTCATTTCCTCCGCATATCGAATCATTTTTTGGTTGCGTTCAATAATGGACTGTATCTGTTGCTGTGATTCCTCTTTCCCCAATTCATTAATGGAATAGAACATTTTCATTGACGACACCACTTCATCCAAATCAAACTCCTTCAATAACCGATCATAGGGTTCAATTCCTACGGGATATTTTTCAAAGTCAATTAATAATTTTCTGATTGGACGCTTTAAAATAAAGGGTGCACTTTCATAGGAATTTTCAATTGCTGATTGGACCGTATCATTTTGCAGATTGATTGCAACATCTCTCACCCAATCCGGAAATACTTTTGAAATTTCTCTTTCCATTGTCTTTTTTGCTTTTTTTACGGAAAGTCTTTCCCAGAACGATAATTCCTTTTCTCTATAACAAGCTTTTTCTACTAAAAAATAATATTTTATAACCATTTTTTCTGACAAAATTGATTTTTCCTGAATCCAATCAAAATTCAATTTTTTTGTAACAAGCAGATATGCCCCCATCATCAATAAAAACATCACCACCGTACATCCCTGATACAATGGGTGTGAAGTAAATCGGTATTCCTTTGGAATCAGATACGCCATAAACCCACAGGTAATTAAGGTTGCAAATATGGAAATCAATACATTTCTTCCCACTCTGGCCACATCTTTGATAAACAGCAATGTATTTTCATTCCATTCCCGAATATCTTCCAGAAGAATATCCAGATAACTTTCATACTCGCCACCATGATTTTCAATTTTGACCAGAAATTCATGAAGGGATTTCAACCGCTTACACCCGTATTCTTCTTCAATTACACGTAAAGCGTTTTCATAAATATTTTCCTCGCTGCCCTGTTCAATTCGAACCAGTGTTTCCTCCAATACTTCTTTAATAACTCCCTGACACACCTTTTGCGCATCAGAGATTGCGGGTACAATTTTCGGTTGTTTCTTAAAGGAGTAAACCATCTGCTCCATATAGGTTACCAAACTTTTAAAACGCTCCAGATGTATTTGCTGTTTTTCTTTTTCCCTGAGGAAGAAATAAATAAAAACGACTCCTCCCAAGAGGCAGAACATTGTGGATAAGAAATTTAACCGATATACTTGTGCAACAATAAATACAAGTACAATAAACCTGATAAACTGCTTTCTTTTTTTCAAAAATTACTTCCTTTCAAAGGGGTTCTCGATCCCCGCCATTTTAAATTTTCTCAATAAATCCTCCGGCAATTCCTCTGTCAAAATTTTTCCATCCTCATAAATCATAATCTTTTCATTTCTTTCCCCTTGACGTGACAGGCACATCACCTGAGAAACCTGCCTTTTTATTTTTTCTCCCCGGCGAACAACAGACTGAATTTGAACCGCCAGGTCAACAAAGGAATATACATCATTCTCCTGTACATTTTGTCCCATATTTCTCAAGCGGTCTGGGACTTTGCCAGCATCATCCACGTGAATAGTTGTCAGACAGTGAACTCCTGCCGACAGATTTTCAATCAGATATCTGACCTCTTCTCCACGGGCTTCTGCCAGCAATACCCATGTTGGTAATTGCCTTTTACTCGCCTTTAAAGCTTCCGCATAACCAAAGCTGTCCGACACTTTAATTTCTACGCAATCTTTTTCCGGATTAATAGCAGCATACCGAAGTTCCAAATTATCTTCTATCGTGTACACCCTTTCATAATCAGGAATATATGAAGTCAGATATTTTATATACTCTGTTTTGCCAACCCCCGGTAATCCCCCAACTACCACAGTGCAATGTGATCTAATGGCATTTGCCATAAAAATATCAACTCTTTCGGGACAATACCCGCTATTTATAATTGTTTCCTGATTAATTCTCCGAATCGCCGGTGTTTTTCGAATACTGATACTGGTTCCGGTATTTGTCACGGATTCATGTAGCACAGAGATTCTTAAATGATCTGTTTCCGCTTCCAACAAAGGGTGGTTCTGATTAAATTGAACATTCATCAAATTACTGATTCTGGTATAAAACTGCTGGATAAAACCTTCTTCCAGCCGGAAGCCTTTAACCTGATACCTCCCCAGTTCCAAATCATTAATCCACAAAGCCTTGCTCCAATTGATATCCGTAACCCGATCATCCAAAATGTATTTCAACAATGGACCAAACGCTTTATCCGGTAACGATAATTTTCTCATACCAACCTCCCGCTCCTTTTAAGAAATTTTCCCAGCAATCGAGTCAAATGTAACCGATGTGGAATAACCGTTTACAACCTCTTTAATCGCCCCGGAAATAACCGGCCCAACCGCATAGGCCACTCCTACCAACAACAAAATACAGACAGCAATAAAAATCGTCTTTCCGTGCTCCTGTAGGAAAACATCCATGGACATTCCTCCCTTCCTGAATACTTGAACAACACAATGAATGGGCTTTGTGCAAAGCAAGCAAAAAATCACTTTTATTATGACAAACGCAACTTTTTATCTGTGTCGTTCTGTATTCGGAATATTATCACTTTTTATATGTACAGTCAACACTTTTTGATTAAATTAACACAAAAAAAGTAGAGGTTATTATGTTAACCTCTACTTCCATAATTTGTTCTCCGTTTAGATTGGTTCTCCAGTAATCATCCAAGGAGACGGCTGTGCTACAAACACGCTATCCTTATTCGTCTTGGATACGGAAATCTGCATTACTTCTGTTGCCTTCACACCGTACTTATTCATAATATACTTGATATCCGCCAGAATATTTAATTCTAACGTATATACAATAAACTTCATTGCCGGATTAATTTCCAATAACTTCTTAATATCGCTTTCAATGTGATCGCTGGTAGCCACAATAAATGCAACACGTGGAATCGGCAAGTTCTTCGTCCGCACATCTTCGATATGCTCCACAATTTCCACATTATGTACGCCGAATTTATTCACATTCTCTTCCATAGCTCTCAATGAACCTGCATCTCGTTCTGTAGCAATGATTACGCCTTCATAAGCAACCATAGCTGCTTCAATAACAATACTCTCAGCACTCACTAATAAAGCCACATCACTAATGTCCAGTTCCAACTTATTCATAATTACGGAACGGATTTCATGTCCAACGTATTTTACCGTACCTGCCGCAAAATTGTCATTCTTCATTCCAAAAATCATGGACTCTCTAGTGTTTTCATTTTCAATATATAATACCGTCGGTCCTTCGATTTCCACGTCACTCATTTCACCCAGTTTGCACTGCTTCATTTCCGATGGTTCAAATCCCTGACCATAATACAGATCATATTCGCCATATCCCGCTTCCCAGCATTTGTACAAAACATTTGCATGTGTTTCATCCGCAAATATCAAAATACGTTTATGCGTCGCAATGGTAGCCAAAATATTTCTTCTCTTCCCGCATGTATTGAGCATCTTTATTTTTTCCGGGCTGACACTCCTTTTTTCTGCAATATATCCCATCCAGTCGAGCATTTGTGAACTCGTAAATTCTACTGCCATAATCTACCTCCTCGTTATTTCTGTTTTGTCGGCAAAGAATGAACTAAACGAATCCAATTCGTCTTTATTCCGCTCATTTTCACTATCTCTATTGTATCACAAAATCCGTTGAAGAAAAGAAAAAAATCCCAAAGACCGAAATCTTTGGGATTCTTTTTCTCTTTGGATTCTTACTGCTGATCACTGTGTAAATACATAAATAAATATGCTGCAGCAGCTGCACCTGCAAGTGGTGCTACAATAAATACCCAAACCTGTGCTAATGCATCTGAGCCACTGAATAAAGCTGCTCCGATACTTCTTGCAGGGTTGACACTTGTTCCTGTCAAGTTAATACCTACAATGTGAACAAATGTTAAAGTAAGACCAATTACAATACCTGCGATATTAGCAAATTCAACTTTTGAAGTAACTCCTAAGATTACATAAACAAAGATGCATGTTAAGATTACTTCCACAATTAAAGCTCCTCCGGCATTTAATCCAATTCCTGAATATTCATCAAAGCCGTTTGCTCCAATAACTTTTGTTGCTTTACCATCTCTTAAAGTTGTGATTAACTTTAATACTGCACCACCACAGATTGCGCCAACAACCTGAGCAATTACATAACCTACTAAATCATCTTTGCTTAATTTCTTTGTTAAGAACATTGCAAAAGAAACAGCAGGGTTTACATGACATCCTGAGATGTTTCCGATGGAATATGCCATTGCTACAATTGACAAACCGAAAGCTACAGCAATTGCTAAAAGATTTCCTGTGAAAACAGCAGCACCACATCCCATAAATGTAAGTACAAAAGTTCCAATAAATTCTGCGATATACTTCTTCATAAACTCGCCCATCCTTTCTTACTTTACTTCTCTACTATACTAACACAATCAAGTGTTTATTACAATAAAAAGGCTGATATTCAATACCAGCCTTAAATCATTTTCTTAATAGTTTTCTGCGTGAATTTCAAAGAAACTCTGCGGATGTGCACAAACAGGGCATAACTCAGGAGCCTTTGTTCCTACTACGATATGTCCGCAGTTTCTACATTCCCAAACCTTCACTTCACTCTTTTCAAATACCTGTGCAGTTTCAATGTTCTTTAATAATGCACGATATCTTTCTTCATGATGCTTTTCAATTGCACCAACTGCACGGAATTTTGCTGCGAGTTCTGGGAAGCCTTCTGCTTCTGCAGTCTTTGCAAAATCTTCGTACATATCAGTCCATTCAAAATTTTCTCCATCTGCTGCTGCATTTAAATTGTCAACTGTAGAACCGATTCCCTGTAATTCTTTGAACCACATCTTAGCATGTTCTTTTTCATTGTTAGCTGTCTGAAGGAATAATGCTGAAATCTGTTCATATCCTTCCTTCTTTGCAACAGATGCAAAGTATGTATATTTATTTCTTGCCTGAGATTCTCCAGCAAATGCTGCCTCTAAATTCTTTTCTGTCTGTGTTCCTGAATATGGGTTTTTACTCATTGTTTCTCCTCCTTCGATCACTTCTAAATTATCTCCTTCCGCTTTACAAAGCGGACACACCGGGGTTTCACCGTTTTGGACTTCAAACTCATGTCCACAAATTTTACATCTGTATTTCATTTTCTGTCTCCTTTCCTGACGTCAAAGTATAATAAAATTTTACTTGAAACCCTTCAAAAAATCAACTAAAAACCACATATTCGGAACACTTTTAATTCTTTTTAGTAAATGAACAATTGAGACCAATACTTTCTGCCGTTTTCTACTTTATAATATCCTACTCCGATTTTCTTAAAATTTTTATTCAGAATATTCGCACGATGCCCGGAACTATTCATCCATCCCCGCATCACTTCATCCGGTGATTGCTGTCCCCAGGCGATGTTTTCCCCGGCTCCTCTATATGATATTTTATACTGTGAAAGAACCGTACTGAAGCTTGTTCCATCCGGTCTGGTATGAGAAAACGATATATTCGTTTCCTTTGCTCTGGTCATTGCAGCCTTTGTCAAAGTCTCATCCAATTGCACCGCATTTAATCCAGCACTTTTTCTTTCTTTGTTCACTAACTGCACAATTTTTTCAATATACTGTTGTTCTTCACTTCCAACGGTTTCTTTCTGTGCATTCTTTTCTGTTACTTTTGTTGTTGTTTCTTTCTGTGTATTTTTTTTTGCTGTTTTTTTATTTGTTGCTTTCTTCTTTGTCTTCTTATGCGTTTTACACACTTGAATCACTTTAACCTTTGTG
>JAILRZ010000114.1 GCA_024697845.1 Eubacterium sp.
TATTCAACTCTTTCCAAAATAAATTGTTTTTTTCACTGGAAAGACTTACAATATTACTAATTGATTTGATTTGAAAAATATTCACAAGGAGATATGTTTTATGCAATATCGGAAAGATAAATATGGAAAAGAATTGTCCATTCTTGGCTACGGTTGCATGCGTTTTTCCAGGAAAGGCCTGGGCATTGATTTGGAAAAAGCGGAACAGGAAGTAATGTATGCCATTGAGCACGGAGTTAATTATTTGGATACGGCATATATTTATCCCGGAAGCGAGGTTGCCGTTGGTGAAATTCTAGAACGGAATCATTGCAGAGACCGAGTCTATATTGCCACTAAACTGCCTCAATATCTGATTAAATCCCGTAAAAGTCTGGATAAGTATTTCAATGAACAATTAGAGCGTTTAAAAACGGATCACATCGATTATTATCTGATGCATATGTTAACGGATATTGCCGCATGGGAAAAGTTAAAAGCTTTAGGGATTGAAGAATGGATTGCCCAGAAAAAGGAAGAAGGAAAAATCATTAATCTTGGTTTTTCTTACCACGGAAACAGTGAGATGTTTCTCAAGATTCTGGAAGATTATCATTGGGATTTCTGTCAGATTCAATACAATTATCTGGACGAACACAGCCAGGCGGGACGAAAAGGATTGATGGCCGCTGCCGAAAAGAATATTCCTGTAATAATTATGGAACCACTGCGAGGTGGAAAACTGGTTGGTCTAATGCCTGACTCTGGAAAGAAGCTGATTGCAGGTCATAAAAAAGGTTGGAGTGCTGCCGAGTGGGCCTTCCGCTGGCTCTATAATCAGCCTCAGGTAACCTGTGTTCTCTCGGGAATGAATTCTTTAGATATGGTTGAAGAAAATATCCGGATTGCTTCCCAATGTCAGGTTGGAGAATTTTCTGAAGATGATTTTGATTTCATTGAGAAAGTGAAAACTGAAATCAATCAGAAAACAAAAGTGGGGTGTACCGGTTGTGGTTATTGTATGCCTTGTCCGAAAGGCATCGACATTCCTACTGCGTTCAAATGTTATAACCAGATGTATACGGAAAACAAGAAATCTGGTCGTGGAGAGTATCTCCAGATTACAGCCTTGCAAAAAGATATGGCCGACTTGGGGGCTTGCATCGAATGTGGAAAATGTGAAAGTCACTGTCCACAGCATCTGCCAATTCGAAAACATATTAAAGAAGCCCGAAAGGCTTTGATGCCGTTCCATTACCGCATTGCAATTAAAGTAGTTCGAAAGTTCAAATTTTGGTAAATATGATGTATAATATGCAACATGTACATTCGAAATAATAAAGGAGGTTCACAATGGGATTTTTATCAAAACTATTTGGAAGTGAAACTGAAAAAATGGCAAAAGATCTCCTGTCAGGTTTGGCTGAAAATTCAAACCAATCCGGTACGCAGGAATCTGATGCTCCGATTGAAGGCATCGGTTGCTCTTACGGTCCGAAAAAACCGGCAGAGGAAAATCAGTACAACTTTAATGGAAATTATGTGAAATATTTTGAAACAATATACGGAGAAGAATTTCCGGAATATCAGATTGACCATGAAGATGAGGAACGTCTTCGCTCAAGCATCTTTACATTCAGACGAAATGGTCAGATTGCTCTTGTGGTAGAACTGCTCTCTGAAACAAGTCGCCGCAAAAAAGTCCGCACGGATTGTGCTATGAACCACATTCCATATTTGCGGTTCTATCATAACCACCATGGTTGGTGGAATACCCGTTCTTATGTTATCAACAGAACAAAGGACGCATTAAAATAATCATATTGCTTGTAAGCAGAAAGAGAATGCTTTGCGCCTGTGGCGGACCCGGCATGGAATGAATCATAGTTCGCAGGCAGGTTTTCCATCTACGGTCTGGTAATTTCAAGAATTTCCTGAATTTAATGATTTCTCTTTCTGCTGCATTTTTTATCACACTATAAAAGCTGCGTGTTTCAAAACACGTCAAAGGGGAAACTATGACATTACTGAATTCAATTACACAATCGGACCATTGGGAAAAATTTTATCGTTATAAAAAATCTATTGTATGTTCCGATTCCTTTCTGAAAGAATTAAAAAACTATATGGAAAATCAAACCTACCTTGCTGTCTCCAAAGAATTTCAAAGTGGAACGTCTTTTCCCCTTCCAAGAAAATCTGTAATCAGCAAACTCAGTTCCGATAAAAAAAGAATCGTATACAGTTACCCGAAAGCAGAAAACATGATACTGAAGCTATTGGCTTATGAGCTGACCAGAAAATACGATGATTTATTTTTCAATAATCTTTACTCCTTCCGCCCTGGACGAACTGCAAAAAACGCGATTCGAAAACTGACTCAGTTTCCGGGGATTGACCGAATGTATTCTTATAAAGTGGATATTCACAACTATTTTAATTCTGTATCCATTCCATTACTTCTTCCAACACTCCGCACCACTCTTGCAGCGGATCCGGAATTATATTCTTTTCTTTCCGGACTGCTTCTGGAACCGAAGGTAATTCAATCCGGAGAACTCATTGAGGAAGAAAAAGGAATTATGGCAGGCACCCCTTTGGCTACCTTTTATGCCAATCTCTATTTAAAAGATTTAGATGAGTATTTTGAGAAACAGGGCATTCTTTATGCCAGATATTCCGATGACATCATTGTTTTTGCTCCTAGCAGAGAAGAAATTGAAATCCATGCAAATTATATCAAAAAGCATCTGGAATCAAAAAAACTGTCAGTCAATCCTAAGAAAGAAAACTATTACAATCCTGGAGATGCCTGGACTTTTCTTGGTTTTCAATATCAAAACGGTGTCATTGATATTGCCCCGGTTACGGTTAAGAAATTAAAAAAGAAAATGCGTAGAAAAATGAATTCCCTTCGAAGATGGCATATGAGAAATCATCTGGAAAGTGAAAAAGCTGCTAAAGCATTCATTCGAATCTTTAACAGCAAATTATTTGAGCATCCCGATAATCATGAATTATCCTGGAGCTACTGGTTCTTTTCCGTAATCAACACCTCGAATAGTCTCAAAATCATCGACAACTATTCTCAGGAATGTATCCGGTATCTCCTTAGCGGAACCCGGACAAAAGCACGGTATCAGGTACGTTATGAGGACTTGAAGAAACTAGGCTACAGAAATCTCGTTCATGAGTATTATCACTATGACAAACAGAATCTGTAATTTATTTCTTCGATTCGATTTTTTGTGCTTCATCTTTCAATAATATTTCCTTAACCAGCACATAGGTAATGTATAAGTACAGTCCAAAATTTATGATTGCTGCGTGGTTGAATTCCAGCATATTGAAATTGAAGAGGTAAAAACTATATCCTCTTAAACTAATTAAATTAGATAGAATTGCAGGAATAATCAATTCTCCATAAACAATTGCGAACAAAATCAAAAGGATATCCAGCAGATAACTATATCTTTCATGCATTGATGACAAAAACATAATGCATGTAAAGGACGTCCAGATTGCAGTCATCAGAAAATACTTTTTGTTTGTCAAATCAACCTGTTTATAGATAAACATCGCCAGCATAAATCCGAGAATCGCTATCGTCAGCATAATAGAAAATCCCTTAAATAATTCGTAATAAGTTTTATCTGCCCCGTCGCAAATCATTGCATAAAAGTTCGGAAAATTCATCTGTATTTTTTTCCCGTAATCAGTCTGTTCCACATAAATCGAATATAAATCACGAACATTTCTCCCTAAGAATAACGCAGGAAGACTCATCAGAACATCCACTATTAAAATAATGAGAAAGTGAACCACCGAAATCTTTTTTGTTAACACATAATAAAACAAAAATACCGGTAAAATAAATACCATCTGCAACTTAAATGCAAAAGACAATCCTAGCATTATAAAACTCATCTCATTCCTGTCTTTCATCAGGAAATAAATTGCCAAAATAATAAATGCCACATAAATCGAATCGCATTGCGCCCAAAATGCAGAATTCAGGAAAACATTAACGGAACAAATTGTCAGTGCATATCCAACAACGGCCTTCGCCTGAGATTTTGTAACTTCATAAACGAACAGCATCCCCCCCATTGCCATAACAAAATCAAAAATAATCGATAATGTTTTATAAGCAACAATCGATTTCCATGGCAACAGTGTCATGAGAAAGGTGATTGTCTGATATGGCATATTGTAGTTTCCCACTTTTTTTGAAACGCCTTCCAATCCCATTCCTTTAATAATATTCCACCACGGATTCAAAAAATCCCGAAAATCTCCACTTTCAAAATCGATTCCGCAAATACGAATTCCCATTCCTAAAATCGTGATAGCGCAAAATGCAATTATCAGTATATTTTTTCTAACCCACTCAAAAAACTTTTCTTCAAACGAAAACATCTTCTCCTCCTATAATTCCGTATTCCAATATTTTCCTTACAAGGCCACATCCTGCTTGGACATCTTTTTTACTTTCTTAACAGAAAGAATAGTCAACCCAAGTTCAAAAACAAGAAAAGTACCCAAGAACCAACCGCTATTCATTTCAAGGCAAAAATCGTAGAATCCGTGCAACAGAACCGGAACCCCTAAAGCCTTTCGAAGATTTTTTCGCATTCCATCTTCATATCCCTGTTGCTCGCAACGTTTCGCCAAACCATAATAGTTTCCCATAAATAACCCGAAAATAGCATGCCCCGGTACCGAAGTAAGTGCTCTTAAAATTGCAACTCCAACGCCCCCATCAAGAACATACATTACATTTTCAATCGTTGCAAATCCTAATGAAACAGTAATTGCATAAAGAACGGCATCAAAGGAATAATTAAATTCCTCATGGTTCCATGTATTTTTCTTCAGAACCAAATACTTCCCCCCTTCTTCAGCTACCGCAACAACCAAAAAATTGGCAATGAAGATATACGCCGTTTCTCCTTTTTCAAAAAACATACTCAGTAGAGCCATCCCTATCAATTCCAAAACAATGGCACTGATAATGGTAGCCGCCCCTAAAAGAAACAATTTGATTAATAATTTCGAATCTTCCTTTTCAATCTTATCCAGCTTATATACATAAAAAAAGAGTATTAAAGCCGGTAATACTGCCAATTTTATCATTTGAAAATCCTTTCTCTCTTATAGATCCCAACATCCATCTTAGTGATTTATACATTCTATTTCACTACTTAATCATATCATAATTTCATCATTCGTAAATAGTTACCGTTCCGGATAAATTCCCAATAAAATAGCACAAAGGCGCCACTCCAGCGCCTTTGTGCCAATATCTCTTACTGATATACTCTTACATAATCAACTTTCATCTGACCTTTTGGTCCGATAATTTCATCTTTTTTAGGATTTCCACCTAAAGTTCCACCAATGGCAACATTCATTAGCAGGAAAAAGTCCTTGTTATACGGCCAAATATCCTCCTGGGATGTCCCCTTTCCATCCAACACATATTTGTTCGGATCATAGGTCCAATTCTTTTTACCATCAATATAAAAATCTATCACTTTCTCGGTCCAGATAATACTATAGATATGATATCCTGTTGTAGATCCCTTGACAATCCTAGCACCGTTACCGTTTTTAGGGCCGGAACTTGAGGAATCTCCATTAAATCTACCACAGTGAATCGTCTGCGGAATCTTATCTAATTGGAATAATAAGGTATTCGCGTCGCACATTGTTTCCATAATATCAATTTCTCCACGAAGAGGCCATTCTTTCTTTCCTCCCTGCATCCAAAGTGCTGCCCATGTTCCCTGTGCCGATGGAACCATTGCACGAAATTCTACTTTTCCGTACATGAATTCTTGTTTTCCCTTGGAAATCATTCTGGCTGAAGTATATTCTTCCTTCTTGATATCGTTACAAATAATTGTCTCATATTTTGGCTGAATCGTTAAAACCTTACCATCCAAGGAAACATTTCTTTCCTTGACGTAATGTTGCTCTTCGCCATTTCCCCAACCGTTTTTGCCGTGACCGACTTCATACACCCAATTTTTTTCCAATTTGCTTTTATCTGTGTAGTTAAATTCGTCTGACCAGGTAAGACTATATGTTTTTGCGGATAATACCTTGGAATAAGAAGCACTTGATATTTTTTTCTTTCCTGATTTTACGTACGCTTTCACCTTTACGTAGTATGTGCTTCCATACGGTAATTTTTTAATAGTGGCACTTGTTTTCTTTCCACCCTTAACTGTTACTTTTTTAAAGTCTTTCTTCTGGTTGGAAGAATAATAAACTTCATATCCGGAGGCCCCTTTGACCTTTTTCCAGTTTGCTCTAATGGTTGCTATTTTTGCAGCACTTTCCGCACTGTTTGATCCAACCACGCTCACTGATTTCATCTTCACTTTTTTCGGACAAACCTTCACGGTTACCTTCTTTTTACTGGAGCCCACGGTTACTGTAATCTTACATTTTCCAACCTTCTTCGCTTTTACATCACCTTTTTTCGTAACTGTTGCAATCTTCTTGTTGCTGCTTGTGAATTTTGCATTTTTCTCCAACACCCCAATCAACTCATCTTCTCCAACAGCCAACTTTATGGACTTATCCGTAAAAATTGTTACTGCCGCCTGCGCTTTTTTAACCGGTGCTGTTGCAAACATTGTAGCAGTCATTGCAGCTACTAATGCTACTGAAGTAATCCTCTTAAACATTTTTCATTCCTCCTCTTGTAATAGTTTACTTCGAGATTTCCCCATCTTTTTGCCCTTCCCTATCTCTTGGGATATTATATCAT
The DNA here is from genome assembly GCA_024697845.1 of Eubacterium sp. Lineage (GTDB taxonomy): Bacteria > Bacillota > Clostridia > Lachnospirales > Lachnospiraceae > Eubacterium_G. The sequence goes on from JAILRZ010000114.1 coordinate 6,761, forward strand.
AAATTATGATGTTCGTGTAAAAATCTTAATCTTGGACCACTTACCCCAGGTAGTTTTTTTGCCGCTTTTCTTATACGCTCTCGCTTTCACATACAATTTCTTTGCACCGGCAATCTTCTTGCTCTTGATTTTTACCTTATACTTTTTCGTATTCTTTATAATTGTCTTTGATTTTTTAAATTTCTTATTTGAAGAAATTTTAATCTGATATCCGGTGGCATTTTTAATTTTCTTCAGCGTGATTTTTGCCGTCTTTGTTTTCCGGCTCTTTTTCGCCACCTTCTTCACTACCGTTCTTCCTACCACTACATTCGTTGTTACCTTTTCCGTTTTCACCGGCTTAATGACAACCGGAGATTTGATAATCTTATTTACTCCTACCGGAACAATAAATTTATAATCTGTTCCCAGATTCTTTTCATCTTGAAACGTGCTCTGAATACGACTTCCAAAAATCACATCACCATAAGGGCAATTCGCATAAGTTAAACCATTATACTGAATGTTTTTGGTAGAGTTTTTGTATTCATATTTGATGACTGCCCCTGGATTATTTCCAGAAGTCTGCTGTCCGTCCACTCCACACCCTAATACGGTAGTGTTATTAAAGGCAATTCCTGTAGGACTGTTAGAAATCTTAATAGCATCATGTTGTGCATTGTAAATATAGTTATGATTAAATGTAATATTTTTCACATCACCACCAAGATCAATTGCTCCCAAAGGACTGTTCCAGGAATCCGATGCTGTTCCGCATCGTACCAGAATATTATTGGAAATTTCCATTCCCTGATTACTGCCAAATTTGTGTCCGTCAAAATTGGTATTGATATGAATTCCTGCTGCCATGAATGTGTCTGCAATATAATTATTATAGACCTGATGACCGTTTCCACCATATATAGCAATCGCTCCTGCCCTCCAGATAAATTCAATGGTGTTATAACAAAAGATGTTGTTTTGCTCGTTTTTTGCACTCAGGTAGTTATTGTTCCACATTGCCAGTCCATCGTCTCCGTTATTACGAATACTACAATTATAAACAGTTGCATTGGAAGTTCCCTGACAGAAATTCACACCGTCTGCCAGATTGTTTCGGATTCTGCAATTGGAAATCACTAAACCATCGGAATAATCCATTGGTGAAGCATAATCTGCCAACCAAAATCCACATTCAAAATGATCTTCCCAGATATCGTGGATATAGCACTGATTCCAGACATCCTTGAAGCATTTGTAATTAGCATTCTGTGTGTAACGGGAACGAAGACTGGAATTAATGTACATATGACAAAACTCAACATTCTTTGCCATATTTCCTGAAATTCCACCTCTGCCGCTTCCGGAATTGGTAAATAAAATATTAGTATACCACATTCCTGCTCCGATGATTTTAATATCGGATGCATCAATATTCCAAACCTGTCCAATCCGATAAGTTCCAGCCGGAATATAAACGTCTTTTCCATTCTTCTTTGCCTGGGTAATACATTTCGAAATTGCACCGTAATCATCATAGGAGTCACTTCCGTCCGCACCGTAATCCTCGATTGAATATGCATTATCCGGCTTTTTGATTTGTACAGGGACTTCTTCAATTTCCAGGAAGTCCACGCCATACTCCAGATTTCCAGCGCCACTGTTTTGCACCTGAATGGTATCTCCTGCCTTTAATTTTGTTTTCAATCGAAAATGGACTTCGTCAAAAGCAAATGCCGGTGTTGCATTGCTCACCGGCTTGTCTTTTGGACTTCCGGTAGGATTGGAAGATGGATTCGGTGCTTCAAAATACTGCCACATATAGTAAGAGGTTAAATCCACAGTCT
>JAILRZ010000186.1 GCA_024697845.1 Eubacterium sp.
GGTTCATCAGCTAATTTTAGTCTTGTCTGTTCTTCGACTGTTCTGATAACCTCTTCGATTAAATCTTCTGGAATATATTCTTCCCGAACAATCACCACGTCGTAGTAATATGTGTATCCGGAATCATTCTTAGATTTATTACGCTTAAATCTTCCGAAAACAATGTAGTTCCAGATGTTTTCTTCCGGTGTCTTTGCCGCACCATAAAAAACATTGCTATCTATCGTTTCTAGTGCTTCTTTTAAATTATTCAGCATCTATCTCTCTTACTCCTTCCAGATACAGGTATGAATTATTATCATCTTCATCCATATACTTAATCGAGTACAGCATTGTTCCGATTACTGCCATATCCTTAGCTGTCACTCCACTTATTCTTGGTACCTTGATTTTCATTGTGAGTTTGAACCCAGACTGTTCCGCCAATTCCATATCTTGATTTCTTTTTGACAATCTTCCGAAGTGAAGATTCCTGTAAATCAGTTCCATGTCATCAACGCTTTTAGGATTCTTCCTGGCATTAAAATCCGTCTTCGTTTCTGTCATTCGATAAAGACTCACTACTCCATCGTTGTAACGGTCGAATTTACTCTTTTTCATTGTTATCCTCCCGTTTTCCAAGTGTCTCATATTTTATCCTTACAGATGTGATTTCTCTCTGGTAGCTTCGATAGAATTCATCCGTCATCTTGTTTATTGCGTACAGGACGTAATTTTTAAGCAGCATTCGTTCTTTTCCCGGTTGTGAAAAGTCAATCTCTGTTTCTTCGCTTGCACCAAAGTATGAGCGAAGTTCTACTATGCCATCCTCAATCATCCCTCTGATTTTAGAATCAAATGATGCATCCTGAAAATTGACATCAACAAAATCTTTTATGTATTTCACTAATTCTTCCGTTATTAAAACTTCGCTCATTTCTTATCTCCTCTCCAGCTTTAAGCTGTTGGTGGTGTTGTTTCAGTTTCTGTTTCTGTTGTTTCCGCAGAATTTGTCTTATTCAGCACTGTAATATATGCTGCTTCCAATTCACTAATATCAACCAGCACGGAAACTGTATTATCATAAGCTCTACCATTTCCATGGAGCTTGATTTTAAATGCCCTCTGATCTTCAAGGAATTTAACTTCATCGCTATATGAAATTGTTCCTTCTTTAGAGCCACCAATTCCCATAAAGTATTCTTCCGGTAAGCAGATAATCGCTTTACCTGTTGCTACTTCGTTGGAACGTACCACGTTCGTTGGGAATGGGAATACGTTCTGTGTATATGTTCCGTTTGCGTTCAATACAGTGGTTGCCGGCATAACCTTAGTCAGGTAATCAACCTGGTTACAGATTAAGGTTACTTCGTCGAATGTTCTTGCACTACCTTTTTCAGAAACTGCAAGAAGTGCCAAAACAGCCCCATACTCTGCCGGCTGGAAGCTCTTTAATTCAACTGCTGTTTTCTGCGGATATCCATCTGTTGTGGACACAGTAACACCTTCATGGATATCTCTATCTAATCCGATTGGAGACTTCACTCCGTTGCCGGAAATAATCGCCTGTTCTAAGGCTTTCAATAACGCTTCCACTAAAAATGTTCTTACATATCCATCTAAGAAGGTCGCTCCCAATTCAAGCATATCTAATGGAATTAATGCGAATGCTGACAATTTGCACGCTGTTAATTCAATATTTTTGAATGAAGATGTGATTTCCTTAGCAATCTCATCATTAATATCTCCCCAAACAGCCACATCTGCTGTGTGGTCATTAAGAATCCATCTTGTCAGGTAAGATACGTTCACGAAATTAATTCTTTCAAGAAGCGGGCGCTTCTGAATTAACTCTCTGTAAACATCTTCGATGATAGTTTCCGGCATTCCACCAGCAGTAATTAATGAGTCTAATGTCTGCTGCGGATGTTTGCTCTTTCCTGCTTCGATTACATTCTCGTAGAATTTCTGTTCTGCTGCTGTCAGCACTCTGAATCCTCTCGACTGAAGAACTGCACTATCTCCATCTGCTGTAAGATAATCTTCAGCTACCTGCTTTGCAATTGCGTCACCAAAATTATTCATTGCTGACTGAATCTGCTTTTCATCTCCACTTTCGAACGCTTTCCCTACTTCGTTAGCTGCGTCCTGAATAAATGCATTTTCTTTTAACATTTCTTACTTTCCTCCTAATGCTTTAAAAAAATTTGCTGCTCTGGTTGCTCTATCGGCTTCTTTTTGATGCACCGGTGCAACTCCACCAATTTGTTCCTGTAACTTCTGATTACTTGACTTTAATTCTGCCAAGCCATCTCCTAATTTCTCAATTGCTGTAAGCACTTTTGAAATTTCTTCATTCTCCTGTGGTTTCTCCACAAGTTTGTTGTAGATTGCCTGCTGAACACTCTGAATAGCCTGTTGTGGTTCTCCGTCTTCATCTTCATCCTGATCTGCAATTTCTGTTGCAAATCCATTTTCGATACATTCTTCAGCAGTCAACCATGTTTCATTATCCATCAATGCTTTAATCTCATCCTCGGAAAGATTAGACACGTTTAAATAAGCCTTGATTGACGACTGATTAATCTTGTCATTATCCTCTGCTGCTTTTCTCAATTCTTCTGAATTCGCGTAGCCAACGTAACTCATACAATTATGAATCATTAGTAAGGCTAACTGTCCCATGATTCTCTGATCACCGGCACAGAAAATGATTGTTGCAGCTGAACAGGCGAATCCATCTGTGTACGTTACCACTTCCGCTTTATGTCTCTTCAGCGCAGAATAGATTGCAATTGCTTCTGCTACTTCTCCACCATACGAATTGATGAACACGTTAATCTTATCTACATCCAGCGCATCAATTTCCTTCTTGATGTCTATCGAAGAAACTTCGTCGCTAAAGTATGCCCACTGCGTAATGTAGCCATAAATGTTGATTGTGGCTTCATTATCTGTCTGTGTTATTTGGTAGAATCTTTGCTTTTTCATTGGTTCCTCCTTCCTCAGATTTTAGATACTTTTCAACTTCCTCAAAGTTTTTCGTGATGAAGTGTTTCTGGGACCACCACTCGTTTAGTGGTTCTTCACCTAATTTTGCTCGCACCTCATCAATGGAGAATCCTGCGGAAGAAACAAGATTGATAATGCCTGTAGCAATCTCAAAAATATCTCTATGGTGAATTCTTCCGGTATCAACTTTGTAAAAGTTTTTATTAATGAAATTATTGACACCTGCTCTTTTATTCAGCGCTTCCTCTATGCAATCTGCATACGGGTCCACACCGAACGTAAGAAAGATGTCTATAATATCCTTCATGTTGGTTATGTTTCCAGACATCATACTGTCTGGTATATGAAAAGCTGCTGCTACGGTTTTGAAAAAATCTTGTTTTTCTTCAATTAAATCCTTTGTTGATGTGCTTTTTTTTGATTCATCTGCTTTCAGTTCATAACCGTCGAATTCCGGGTAAACAGCATTACCCTCTTTCAGGTAATCTTTTAATTTATTTGCTATATGATTTTTGAATTCCTCTTCAAAATCTTCATCCCCGGCCTTCATCGCATTTACTTTTAATTTGTATTTTCTACAATTAGAGTCGACAAAAGCTGTCTTTGCTGCTGATAATACCTTGTCATATTCGTTCCATACTCCGTCTATCAGTACTTTTACATTTTTATCATCCAGCCTAAAACGATATATGTCTTTTGGTTGGAATTTTTTTCTGAAGTTTATTACTCCTACTTGCACATTTGATATGATATCTCCTTTAACCGGTCGTTTCTCTTCGACCATAAAACTGTCTGCAACATATAAGTTACCTCCAATATCGACTACAACAGTTTCTCCATCCCATACCATTTTGTTAACTACTTTGTGCCAGAAAATCGAACTTGTTTCATTGATATTTGGTGCAATATTCAGCTTGTAATAATCCTCATTCTTCTGTTCTTTGCCATTAATAAAGCATTTGATTTCACTTCTCGAGATTGCATTGCTCAGCATTGAAACAGCTGTATATATAGCCAATTCTTTGTAATACAGGCTAGACGGAATATCTATTACTACTGTGTCACCTTTTAGATATTTTGTTTTGATCGTACTTGAAAAGAAATTCTTGAAAAATCCCACTTTTCACTCTCCTATAATCTAATAACTCCAATGTTATGTCTCTTTGGTCTTTCCTTAATCTCCTGTTCCGGAATCATACTTGCAACCAACGCCATAAACGGATCTGTCTTTCTGCTTTTTGCTTCTATTTTTGCGTAAACATATGAACCTTTGTCGGCTCCTTGGTCTCTACCATACCTTATCAGTTTTGTGTTATTTGTCGCCCAACGGAGTACCGGATTGTCTCCCCAATGAAAGTACCCATTAATAAAGCAGTGTTCTATTACCGGAACAATTTTCATGATGTCAACTTGCTTCACTAGCACAAGATTTCCGTTTTCTTTCGAAATTCCTACTTTTGCAAGTGCATCAGAAAGAAGTGTATATCTATAGTTATCAATTGCCACCTTCTCGATGGTGTATTTTTTACCCATTTCTTGTATGTAATTGGCTACTATCGAAGGATGTATTTCGTCAGCTTCCACGTATTCCACCAATCCTCTTTTAACCCAATCTCTCCACGGAGCCTTTATTCTGTGTAAATCTTTCGATTCTGAACATATCCACGCTCTATTGATGTCATATCTTTTATCTCCATCTTTGAAATGAAAATTAACCGCCATCCAGTCTGTTGATTTTGAATAATCGATTCCTACTGTGCAGCTCCAATTCTTCAATTCCGGAATTTCTTTATTTGTTTCCTCAATCATCTTCCATGGAACAACTGCAGATTCTTTAGAACCTGCTGTAATATTAAATCTCTTGTTTGGAAATGTTGATAATCTATCCGGATTCTTTTTCCATTCGTGATATTCTTTTTTGATTTCTGCCTGAAGTGATGGCATGTAATAGTATGATGGATTAGCCATCGGCCAATTGCTTTCATCATCTATTTGTTTTGTATCTTTCAAGCGGCAAATCATTGGTAATAGCCCATTGTCATCCTGTCCCCGGAATAATATGTCCTCGGAATCAGAAATGCAATCATCCAGTGGTCCTTCTCTCGTGTCTCCATTCGTCGTATACATGGAACGTCTCGGATGTTCTTTTTTTCCTAATCCAGTCGTGAAAACATCGATATTATCATAATTTTGGTATTGATGAATTTCGTTGAAGATAACTATTCCGGAACGCAATCCATCTTTCCCTTTTGGGGAATTCGTTCTGCCTATGATTGTCGAATTTGTCTTTTTGCAAATAATTTTTTCTTTTGTCCAATAAAAGAATTTTTTAATTTTTTTCATTGTGGTTTGAGGTAAATTTTCAAACCATCCTCGTAAATCTTTTACCGGACGCATTGCCTGATCTTCATTGTTGGCACATATATCAACGTCATATTCCTGGATTGGATTATATGGAGATGATAAACAAAAAGATTCAATCGCAATCATTCCATCCTTACCAGCTCCTCTGCCAAGCATACAGAACAGGTCTGGCCATCTTGGTAATCCTGATTTAACCCAATATGTACAATCATGGAGTGCAATTATGAATTTTTCCCACGGTAGTAATTCGAATGGAACATACCTTTTTGCAAGCTGCACATATTTATCCAATTGCTCTATGTCGACATATATTTCTTCAGTTTCAAAGCATTTTCTTATATGTTTTACAAGCAGTTTTTGTTCTTCACAGCACTTAAAAGGTCTATCATTTTCAACGATTTCAATCCATTCTTGTATCTCCGGAATTTTGGAAATATCCATCATAATTCATCATCTTCTCCACCTTCGATTTGGTCCGTTGTTAGACCTAGTTCCTTCAGGATTGAGAGCATTGATTTTGTATACTGCGGAAGTAATTTCACATTTGGATTGTCTTTCTCGTATTCCTTTCCTGCTGCCGACATTGCTCTGTATGATAATCCATTCCGTCGAATGTCCGCTTTCATCTTTTTTACGATCTTGAACATCTCAACGTAGTCATCCACCAACGCTTCGAAGTGTTCCAAATTGGCACCCTTGGCTTCTAACTGCTGCATTAGTGAATCTTTAATCTGTTTTGCACTTTTTACTGCCAATTTTTTCACCTCATTTCGCTATTTTTTCTCGCGTGCGTGCGCGTAGATGTTTTGTCGTGGGCCTTCCCCGTTGTTGGTTCCCTAAAAATTTTAGGGGTAATAGGGGGTGGGGGGAGTCTACCATCGTTCTTCATTCACAAATCCTGAATTTTCTTTTTTCTTTGACTTCTCAGGATGCAATTTATTATGACAAGCCTTGCATACCGGAATAAGATTTTTGTATTCCTTACCGTTGTATGTATAGGTCTTACTCAAAGCCAGCGCTGGATGTTTTCTTACGAACTGAACATGATGTACAGTAGACAGTAATCTCTTCTGTCCTGAATCATCAATGTCATAGCGCGTGATGATTCCTTTTTTCTTACACTCTGCACATTCATAGTGATTCTCTTTTAATACTTCGTTCTTCAGTTCAATCCATTCTTTTGACTTGTAGAACTTCCACAGCTGATTGTTTTCAATCAGTTCTTCAATCCATTTTTTTAATTTATCTTTTTCCATTTTTTTGCAACAAAAAAGGCAAGTGCTCATATGAGCCTTGCCTTTTGCTTATTCCTTTAATCTTATCATAATTTGTCATTTGTACTTTTTCAAGATTTTATTTATTTTGAAATGCTTTGTTTTGCTTTGATTTGCTTTTTTATTTTTCGTATTCTGCAATTTTTCTCATTGCAGATGTTCTGAGATTGTATATTCTCTGCAGATATGTTTTCTTTTTAGCCTGGAAGTCTTCCTCATTGCCATAGATTATAATTGCAATCGTTGACCAATCAAATCCATCTATGTACTTCATCTTCATGATCTTATTTTCTGCTGCAGACAGATTTGCTTTTTCAAATTGTTCTTCAATTGTTCCAGCTTCAACTGCTGCAGTTTTTTCTTTCTTGGCTACTTCGTCTTCAAGTTTTAGATAATGCTCTGATTGTGCCGCTGTCGGATC
>JAILRZ010000201.1 GCA_024697845.1 Eubacterium sp.
TACAAACGAAAGTGAAGCAGTTGCAAAAATTATTGTTGTAGGTGTTGGTGGAGCAGGAAACAACGCTGTCAACAGAATGATAGATGAAAATATCGGTGGTGTAGAGTTTATATCAGTAAACTCTGATGCACAGGTATTAAAGAGAAGTAAAGCACCTTCTACATTACAGATTGGTGAGAAGGTTACTAAAGGACTTGGTGCAGGAGCAAAGCCAGAAGTTGGTGAAGCTGCAGCAGAAGAAAACGTGGAAGAACTCGCACAGTTATTAAAGGGTGCTGATATGGTATTCGTAACATGTGGTATGGGTGGTGGAACCGGTACAGGTGCCGCACCGGTTGTAGCACGTATTGCGAAAGAACAGGGCGCTTTAACAGTTGGTGTTGTTACTAAGCCTTTCAGATTTGAAGCTAGAACACGTATGAACAATGCATTAGGCGGAATCGAAAGATTAAAAGAAAACGTTGATACTTTAATCGTGATTCCTAATGATAAATTATTAGAAATCGTTGATAAGAGAACAACGATGCCGGAAGCATTAAAGAAGGCTGATGAAGTATTACAGCAGTCAGTTCAGGGTATTACTGATTTGATTAATGTACCAGCATTGATTAACTTAGACTTTGTTGACGTTCAGACAGTTATGAGAGATGCAGGTGTAGCACACATCGGTATCGGTGAAGCAAGCGGTGACGATAAGGCAGCTCAGGCAGTACAGCAGGCTGTTACATCTCCACTTCTTGAAACTACTATTAACGGAGCAAAGAACGTTATCATTAACATCACTGGTGATGTTAGCTTATTCGAAGCAAACGAAGCTGCAAGTTACGTACAGGATCTTGCAGGAGAAGATGCAAACATTATCTTCGGTGTAAGATATGATGATACATATCCAGATGAATGTTCTATTACAGTAATGGCTACAGGAATTGGTGATACAACACCATCTGCAGGATTTAAGGCTAGACCTTTCGGTGGAGCAACTACTCCATTTGCAGATTTCGCAAAAGCTACGACAACTCCAAAGACTGACTATCAGAGAAATGCTCAGACAGTTCCAAAGAGCAACGTAGAAGAAAAACCAATTAAAATTCCTGAGTTTTTACAGAACAAATAATTACAGCAATTTAGGGTGTTATGGCTGTGGGATTTTCCCACAGCTGTTTTTTATGTGATTAAAAGTCTAACAATTTAATCTGAAAGTATGAAAAACGTTTATAATCTTAAGAGGGGGTAGATGTCCGTGTTATCGATATTTGCTGCAATTCAAAGTATAGAGAATGAACGTCAAAGAGTTTTCGTTGAGACCTTATATAGGAATTATAGTCCGTGGGTATTAAGTTATGCATATAAAATTGTTCGAAATTATGATGCTGCCCAAGACATTCTGAACGAATCTTTTATTCGTATTATAAAGTATGTAGACCAAATCATGGAGTTGGAGGAATATAAGCGTAATGCTTATGTGAAACGTATTATCTCTTCCGTGTCCATGGATTATCTGGATAAAGAGTCCGGTGAAACTAAGAAAGCTGAATTATGGAAAATCATCACTCATAGTGAAGCATACAACGAGTATAGTGTAGATACATTGTTGGAACGAATGGACTTAGAGGAAATTCTAAACAATGCAATGAACGAATTGGATGAGCGTGACCGAACGCTTTTAATCTATAAGTATTCTTTCGATATGAGTTATAAACAAATCTCAGAGGAAATGAATATTCCGCTAGGTAACGTTGGTGCATATGTAAAACGAGCAAAGAGTAGATTTGTAAAAGTAATCAAGAAGGACAAGCGATAAATGAAGAAACATCAGGAGGAAATGCTGTTTCGAACTGCAGCGAACAGCTACGTAGAAAAGGAAGGCGAGGAAATCCAAAAGGAAATGGAAAACGTGGATGAAGTCTTCGTCAAGATGGCTGCAGAAAATCATAAAGAATTCGAAAAGATACTGGATCGGGAATTCGGTACGAAGAAGAAATCCAATCGCCCAGTTATGTACAAGGTGGCAATGGTTCTTTTGGTGGTGATTCTTGGATTCGGTGTCAGTGTGGCGACCGTTCCGGCGTTGAGAAGCGCAGTGGTTGACTTCGTGAATTACGTGACTGGAGCTTATTCAGAAGTGGGCGATTCACCGGATGAAAATCGACCGACCAAGGAATTTGAAGTTGATGGAATTGAAAAGGAATATGTTGTGACATATTTGCCGAAAGGGTTTGTTTTGATGGAAAAGTCGGTGGAGGTTCACCGATGTTTCTACAATTATGTTAGTAAAGATAATTCTGAACAATGGATTTCTTTTTCTCAAATTGGAAAAGAAATTTCAGTCAATGTTGATACAGAAAAATCTAACAGAGAACTTATCCATTTGGGTAAGCAAGATGCCTTTATCAATGAAGAGGAAAATTCAATAACGATTATAATTGAAAAAGATAAATATCAGTTGGTTCTGGAAGGACTTAATGTTACCAGAGCGGAAATGATTAAAATCGCAAAGAGTATTAAATAAAAATGACAGGTTTTAACTTTTTTTGTTAAAACCTGTCATTTTTTATGCCTAAAAGCTGTCTCTTATATAAATGAAAAAAGGGGGACATGCTTATGCAATGTCATTAAGTTAACGTTGCAATTAAGGTAGCTAAAAAGATATATAGCAGGAAAGTGTTTGCTTTCCTGCTTTTTCTATATTTGATGACATGCAAATAAGACAGATTAACATCTGCCTAAAACACTTATACTTTTTA
>JAILRZ010000206.1 GCA_024697845.1 Eubacterium sp.
AAACTGAAATAGTTGAAGGATTTTCGAGAAGTATCATATACTTAGAAAAATATGAACGAAAAACTTGAAAATCAATTGAATTTGGCTCTGGAACATCCAGAGCCTTTTTGTATAGGGCAAGGCCCTGTTTATTATTGCGAATTTTTTGTGTAGAAAAAACGGAGCTTTAATAAACAAATAAACCACCGGCTCAGCCGGTGGTTATGATTGTTTCATAGGAAAGTTCTTTGAACTTCCCCATGAAATAAAAATGCTCCGCAAGGATGTGCAGCTCGCGGAGATGTATTCATGCTGACGCATCCGCTCGCGCGCGAAGTGTCGCAAGCAACACTTGGTTCTGTATGATATTGTAAAAGGATAAGAATGGTTTAGGATGATTGTTCCTTGTACTTTACAATGGAAAATTGTATGATAAAAGGAGAACAAAATAGAAGGAGGCAGAGATATGATTATTGTAAATACAGATTATATTGCAGGAAAAGAACTGGAAACATTAGGACTTGTGAAAGGAAGTACTGTACATTCCAAAAATGTGGGTAGAGATTTTATGGCAGGTTTAAAGACCATTGTCGGTGGTGAAATTAAAGGGTATACGGAAATGATGAATGAAGCAAGAAGTCTTGCTACCAGTCGTATGATTGAAGAAGCTCAGCAGATGGGCGCCGATGCGGTTATAAATGTAAGATTTACTACCTCAGGAATTATGCAGGGAGCTGCAGAAGTCATTGCATATGGGACAGCAGTAAAATTCCAGTAATCAAGGAGAAATATTGTGAAGAAAGGATGGTTTTTTAACTGTCCTTTTTTTGTTATAATAATTATATTATGTAAGAACGTAGGAGGATTTAAATATGAGTAAAGTAAATGATTTTTTAACAGAAGCAGGAGTATTCTTTCTTGCAACAGTAGATGGAGACCAGCCAAAATTAAGACCATTGGGAGCACATTTGGAAATGGATGGAAAGGTTCTTTTTGGAATTGGAGATTTTAAGAATGTATATCGCCAGTTACAAGCGAATCCAAAAACTGAAATTGTGGCCTGCAAGCAGGATGGACATTGGATGCGTTATACCGGAAAAGCTGTCTTTGAAACAGATGAAAAGTACGCAGAAGCAATTTTGGAAGGAGCGCCACACCTTAGAGAAATATACAATGAAAAGACCGGTTATAAAATGATGACATTTCATTTGGAAGAGGCTAGTGCAGTTGAAATTGCTGTAATGGGAGAAGGGGTAGACTTACTGTAAATTAGGAGCAACTATGAAGAAATATAATGAGATTGAAATTCGAAAAAACTATGAAAGACTGACCAGACAGCTAATCGAAAGAGAATTGACGATTACGACAATGGAAAGTGCAACTGCAGGGCAGATTGCTTCCCTGATTACGGATACAGAAGGTTCTTCAGCCGTGCTTAAAGGAGCTTTTATTACATATTGCAATGAAGCGAAAATAATGCAGGGAGTGCCGAAAGAGATTATTGAAAAGCATTCCGTGTATTCAATTGAAACTGCTAAAGCAATGGCTAAATCCTGTGTCAAAGCTTATCACGCAGATATCGGAATAGGAGTTACCGGGACAATGGGAAATGTTGATCCGGAGAATGAAAGCGAATCTGTTCCGGGACAAGTGTTTTTAGGAATATCTTTTCGGGGAAAAATCACAGGGGAGGTGGTGGAAATTCCACCACAAGAAAGTCGATTAATGTATAAACTGGCTGTGGCAGAAGAAATATATGAAAAGATTTTTTTGATGTTAAATGAACAAGCTTAGGAGGACAGAATGAAAGAAAAAGAACGCAAATTAACAGAGGCAGAGCAGAAACGATTGGAGGCATTTGCACAGAAACGAATTGAGTTGAGAAAACAGGGATACAAGGAAAAAGAAGTTACGGTAGGTTTGGTTAAAGCCAATATCTTTGCTATTGTCTTGACAATGATTTATGTTGTTATAGCTTCAATTGTATACTTTCAGGTGAATGAAAATATCAGAAATCTGTTCTCTTTTAATTGGATAGAGGCATTGATATTTGTGATTGGAATCGCAGTGATGACAGTGATTCATGAATTGATTCATGGTTTGGTCTGGGGAAGATTTTCAGGAAAAAATTTTAAAGACATTGAATTTGGTTTTATCAAGGAGTATTTTACCCCATATTGCTTTTGTAGTAGCGAATTAAAAAGATATCAGTATGCAATAGGAACGTTAATGCCGGGGATTGTCTTGGGATTGTTACCAACGGTTATTGCAATTTTATTAGACGTGAGGGTGTTATTTGCCTTAAGCTGTGTAATGGTTGGAGCAGCAGGGGGAGATATACTTATTGTAATTAAAATACTTTTGTATAAGACAAGGGCAAAAGAGGTATTTTGTTGTGACCACCCGACGGAAGCAGGATTTGTAGCATTTGAAAAATAACCATAAAATGTTCATAGAATCAACACAGTTTCGTTGTTTAATAATCTTAGAACAAAGATTTCAGGAGGTGTTTTATGGAACAATTAAAAATATTAGTTGTAGATGATGAAGCGAGAATGCGAAAGCTGGTGAAAGACTTCCTGACAAGAAAGAAATATCAGGTTATTGAAGCTGCGGATGGAGAGTCGGCCATTGACATCTTTGTGGAGCATCAGGATATTGATTTAATTATTTTAGATATTATGATGCCACGAATGGATGGGTGGGAGGTCTGCAGAGAGATTCGAAAACTCTCTAAGGTTCCTATCATTATGCTAACTGCAAAAGGAGAGGAAAGTGATGAGCTTCTGGGATTTGAATTGGGGGTAGATGAGTATATTACGAAGCCCTTTAGTCCAAGAATTTTGGTGGCCAGAGTGGATGCGATTTTAAGACGAACCGGAAATATTGGTTCCAATGAAATCGAAAAAGCAGGAGCATTGGAAATCAATCAGTCGGCTCATACAGTTCGTGTCAATGGGCAGCCAATCGAACTGAGTTACAAAGAGTTTGAACTGTTGACGTATTTTGTGAAAAATAAAGGGATTGCATTGTCTAGAGAAAATATTCTGAACAATGTGTGGAATTATGATTATTTCGGAGATGCAAGAACCATTGATACCCATGTGAAAAAATTGCGCAGTAAGCTGGGCGATTGTGGAAAATATATCACAACCATATGGGGGATGGGTTACAAGTTTGAGGTCAGTGAGTAAAGATGGAAAAGAGAATGAAACATTCTATTGGATTTAAATTATCAATATCAATTGTTGTTATTATGTCCCTTGCTATTGCCATAGCAGGGGCTTTTGGCAGTGCTTATCTGGGGGATTTTTATGCTTCAAAAAAACAGAAATCCATCAAGAACGTATACGAAAAGGTTCGCCAAGTCTCCGATACGGATGAATCGGTTACGAAAACAGAGAACATAAAACGATTGAATTCCGTTTGTGAGAAGTATGGTGCTTCCATGATTATTCTGGATAGTTCCTGGGATCCGATTTATGCATATGGTTCCGGTAAAATGCTGGTTTCCAGAGGAAAGGATATCATTCTCGGAAACAACAGGGAACAAAAAGAAACACCGGACATTATTGAAGAAGGAAAGAATTATCAGATTCAATCTACGGAAGAAGGAGACAGCTCCAGAAAATATTACGAGTTGTTTGCTACACTCCCAAGTGGCGGAACCGTTCTGATTCGAATGTCTGTAGAAAATTTTCAGGAAAGTATTGCAATCAGCAATAAATTTTATCTGCTGGTGGGAATTGTATTGTTGGTTATTACAACAATGACCATTATTCTGATTGCACGAAGATATACACGTCCTGTATTGCAGTTGGCAGAAATTTCCAAGAAAATGTCAGAACTGGATTTCGAAACAAAATATGAAGGTAATCGAAAAGATGAAATCGGTGTGCTGGGAGAAAGCATGAATGAACTTTCGGAAAAACTGGAAGAAACCATTACTGATTTGAAAAAAGCAAATATTGAACTCCATCGGGATATTCAAAAGAAAGAAGAAATCGATGAGATGCGAAAGGATTTTATTTCCAATGTTTCCCATGAGTTAAAGACGCCGATTGCGCTGATTCAGGGATATGCGGAAGGATTACAGGAAGGGATTTCCGACAATCCGGAAGATTTACAGTACTATTGCGATGTCATTGTGGATGAAGCCGGAAAGATGAATCAGATGGTTAGGCAGTTACTAAATCTGATTCAATTGGAACAGGGAAGCAATCCGATTCAGATGGAACGGTTTGATGTGGTCTCTGTGATTCGCGGTGTCATTGATTCCATGAAAATTAAAAGTGAAGAGCAGGGCATTGAGATTGAATTCTTGGAACAAAAACCGGTATATGTCTGGGCGGATGAGTTTCAGATTGAGCAGGTGATTACGAATTATTTAAGCAACGCTCTTCATTATGTGGATGAAAACAAAGAAATTAAAGTGAAAATCTCGTCAAAAGATGGTATAGTAAGAGTGTCTGTGTTCAACTCCGGAAATCAGATTTCTGAGGAAGACAAGGAAAATATCTGGGTGAAGTTTTACAAGGTAGACAAAGCCAGAACAAGAGAATACGGTGGGAACGGTATTGGACTTTCCATTGTGAAGGCAATTATGGAACGTCACGAAAAGAACTTCGGTGTGGAAAACAGAGAAGGGGGCGTGGAGTTCTGGTTTGAGCTAGATGCACAGGCATAAAAAGGACAGGAGAAAAAATATGATAGCAATTATTGATTACGATGCAGGAAATATTAAAAGTGTTGAAAAAGCATTTCAGTATATAGGTGAAGAAACAATCCTGACAAGAGATCCGGATATTCTGCTGAATGCGGATCACGTAGTGCTTCCGGGAGTAGGTGCTTTCGGAGATGCAATGCAGAAGATTAAGGATTATCAATTGGAAAATACCATTTATGATGTGGTGGATAAAAAGATTCCTTTTATGGGAATTTGTTTGGGATTACAGTTACTGTTTGAAAGCAGTGACGAAACTCCGGGAGTTCCCGGATTGGGAATTCTTCCGGGAAAGATTTTGAGAATTCCGGATGCAGAAGGTTTGAAAATTCCTCACATCGGTTGGAATTCTTTGGAACTGACCAATAATGGACGCCTGTTTGAAGGAATTCACAATGAATCTTATGTTTATTTTGTTCATTCTTATTATTTGAAAGCACAGGAGGAAGAAATCGTGAAAGCCTCTACGGAATATGGGACCCATATTCATGCTTCCGTGGAAAAGGACAATGTTTTTGCCTGCCAGTTCCATCCGGAAAAGAGCGGCGATGTAGGACTTGAAATTCTGAAGAATTTTGCAAAGATAAAATAAGATTTGAAATAGGAGTTTAAGAATGTTTACAAAGAGAATTATTCCATGTTTGGATATTAATAATAACCGTGTTGTAAAAGGAACTAATTTTGTGAATCTTCGTGATGCCGGGGATCCGGTAGAAGTAGCAAAAGCATACAACGAAGCCGGAGCAGATGAATTGGTATTTTTGGATATCACAGCATCCTCTGATCACAGAGAAACAGTGGCAGATCTGGTTCGCCGTGTGGCAGAGCAGGTTTTTATTCCGTTTACGGTAGGCGGTGGAATTCGTACCGTGGACGATTTCCGTGCAATCCTGCGAGAAGGAGCTGACAAGATTTCTATTAATTCTTCGGCAATTATGAACCCACAGCTCATTAGTGATGCCGCAGATAAATTCGGTAGCCAGTGTGTAGTTGTTGCCATTGATGCCAAGAGACGTGCAGATGGTTCCGGATGGACCATTTATAAAAACGGTGGACGAATCGATATGGGAATCGATGCAGTGGAATGGGCAATGAAAGCCGACAAGCTGGGAGCGGGAGAAATTCTTCTGACTAGTATGGATTGTGACGGTGTAAAGCAGGGATATGACATTGAGTTGACAAAAATCATTGCAGAGAATGTATCTATTCCAGTAATTGCTTCCGGTGGTGCAGGAGCTCCGGAACATTTTTATGATGCTTTGACGGAAGGAAAGGCAGATGCAGCTTTGGCAGCATCGTTGTTCCATTACAAAGAATTGGAAATTAGTGATTTGAAGAAGTATTTGAATGAGAAAGGCGTATCAGTACGTCTGTAAAACCATATGAAGTATTATTTTATTATTAACCCTCATAGCGGGAAACGCCAATTGGGTGATTTGGAAAATAAAATACATCAGGCGTGTATCAAAAGAAAGATTCCGTATGAAATCTTATATACGAAGGCTCCGGGAGACGGAAAACGTCTGGCAAAGAAAATCAGTGATTCGGAAGAATGCACTGTTTTTTCTGTGGGGGGCGATGGAAACTTAAACGATGTGTTAAATGGTGTCATTGTTTCTGAGAACAAGATTCTTGGAAATATTCCCTATGGAAGTGGCAATGACTATGACCGGACGCTTAGAAACTACGAGGATCAGTTTGTCTTGTCCGATGTTGGTGTGATTAACGGTCGCTATTTCATTAACGTGGCCTGCCTAGGACTGGATGCAGACGTGGCAAACAATCTGGAAAAAACGAAGAACAAGAAATGGATTCCGGTAAGCCAACGGTACAATGCAAGTCTGGTTTATACATTCACAAAGTTTAAACCAAAGAAGCTTTCTTTGCAGATTGGAGATTTCCAGATGGAAACGGAGATCACCATAGTGGCGCTGGGAAACGGACAGTTTTACGGCGGAGGGTATCGCATTGCACCAAAAGCGTTGATTGACGATGGTGCATTGGATATTTATATCGTTGAAAAAATGCCGAAACCGAGGATTCTTGGCGTGTTGTTGAAACTGATGCGTGGAACTCATGAAAACTCGCCTAAGGTAAAGAAATATCGGAATGAACGTATAATTGTGGATAGCGAGGAAGTGTGTGTGTTCAATGTCGACGGTGAAAAACTTCAGGGAAGACATTTTGAAATCAGTTTAAAGAAAAATGCTGTAAAAGTTTTTAACGACAGAACATTTATTGATGAAATAACTGAAGACAAATAAAGAGGAATTAATTATGGGAATGATTGAAAATGATTGGTTGGAACCTTTGAAGGAAGAATTTGCAAAACCATATTACAAGGATTTGTACACTTTTGTGAAAGATGAATATTCCAAGACCGTGGTATATCCGCCTGCAGAGGATATTTTTAATGCATTTCACTTTACACCGCTGAAAGATGTAAAGGTGTTGCTTTTGGGACAGGATCCATATCACAATGTGAATCAGGCACATGGCCTTTCGTTCTCCGTTTTACCGGGTAACGATATTCCACCATCACTGCAGAACATCTATAAAGAATTGGCAGATGATATGGGTTGCTATATTCCCAACAACGGTTATCTGAAAAAGTGGGCAGACCAGGGCGTGTTGTTATTAAACACCGTTTTAACCGTCCGTGCCCATCAGGCAAACTCCCATCAGGGAAAAGGATGGGAACAATTTACAGACGCAGTCATTCAGGCGGTGAATGCAGAAGACCGGCCGCTGGTAATCTTCCTTTGGGGAAGTCCTGCCAGAAAGAAAAAGGCAATGCTAACTAACCCAAAGCATCTGGTACTGGAAGCACCCCATCCGAGTCCATTGTCCGCATACCGTGGATTCTTCGGCTGCAAACATTTCAGCAAATGTAACGAATTCTTAAAAGCCAACGGAATCGAACCAATCGACTGGCAAATCGAAAACATAGAATAGCATTGAGACGATTAAAAAGAATGTTGCAACAACCCGATGAATGCTTGCATTCAAGAGGGTTGTTGCAACATTCTTTTTAGTTGGCGAAAGCCAACTAGCGAGAGAACCGAAGGTTCGCGAGCTAGAATCGTCTCAAGAAGTGAGTAGATTAGCGAGAGAACCGAAGGTTCGCGAGCTAGAATCGTCTCAAGGAAAGGTGTGACTCTTTTTGTGAAAAAAATAAAATTTGACATTTGAAATAAAATTCAACTTCATAACGTTTTAATACCAGAAAGACAATCAGGAGGAGATGAAAAATGAGAAAATTAGCATTGGTAATGGCGATGGCCGTTGCACTGACATCAGTAAATACAGGAGCACTTAGTGTGATTAGTCCAACGTATACTGTTTCAGCAGCAGAAACAGAAGAAAATCAGAACACATTGTTTGGAGAAACAATCAAAGAAAACAATGTGGAATATCAATTGAAGGATGGAGTTTTAACAGTCAGCGGAACAGGAATTGCAGATAATTCCTATCGTACAAAATACAAAGCTGATAGTATTAAGGAAGTTGTGATTCAATCAGGAATTACGGCTATTGGGGATAAGGCTTTTTTTAAGTTAAAGAATTTAAAAAAGATTACAATTCCAAACACGGTTATAAATCTTGGAATTAGTTGTATGGGTGAATTGCAACTGAATGAGATTACAATTCCAAATAGTGTTAAAGTTA
>JAILRZ010000210.1 GCA_024697845.1 Eubacterium sp.
CCATATGGTTAAATTATTTTCAAACCATTGCCCTACTAAAGATAAAGTTGTTACAATAAGTGTTGATTACATTAATGCATCTGCGTATGAGGATACCCAGCGTCATCTTATTAAAGGACGATTTTCTTGTGAGTATTCTCAATTATGTGACTCATGTAATAATTGCACATTGTACCAAAATGCACCTGAACAGATTAATCTATAATCAAAATACTTATGATAACTGAGAGATAGGAGTTACATCCTATCTCTCCTATACTCTTAACTCTAACTGCTGGAATGGGTAATCTTCCCATTCAACACCAATGTAATCCAACACTTTTCCCCATCCGAACACTTCACCGGTACTCTTGTCCTTAACACATCGATACATCCAGAATTCCCATTCCTTTTCATTACGTTCCCGGAGTCTGTCAAAACGATGAGGTCTGTTTTCCAAATGAATTCCGAAACCACACATTGAACAACCGGTTCTTTGAGCCTTTGTTGTGTAAAGAGTTCCATCAG
This sequence comes from Eubacterium sp., assembly GCA_024697845.1. Lineage (GTDB taxonomy): Bacteria > Bacillota > Clostridia > Lachnospirales > Lachnospiraceae > Eubacterium_G. Next base: position 508 of record JAILRZ010000210.1, read on the forward strand.
CTTTGCGTTCAATGGTTCCATATATTTCTGGTACCGGTACGTTCAGATCAAGTGCAAGCTGCAATAAATCTTGTCTAAGAAATGGTGCAAATGGTGCACTTCTCATAGTTGTCTTTCCGTAATAATTGCATCCGTGCTCCACAAGTGCTTCTTCTCTCTGTCCACCTTCTGAAGCCATCATTCCTAGATATGGATAACTGTTATGCTCTTTCGCCCAATCATCACAAGGTTTTTCCTTCAAGAAATAGCAACACTTATTTGATACAAGGAATGGCGCTATCTGATAGTCGGTACCATACACTTCATTCCCGACACCACCAAATAGTTTCAGCCACTTCATTGGCAGTTTCATTCTGCTATTTTTTGCGAAATGTCCCTGTTCTCCACATTCACCGGTAAGTATTGCGTGTCGCACCGTCTGATTGTTTTCAGATGGATGCTGAAGCATATCTATCTTTCCAGCTATTCTTTTTGAAATAACCGGGAAACCAACCTCATTTAGCACTTCAACCTTGGTCTTATATGGCTTAACAAATTCGATTCCACCAACCATCTTATGAACTTCCTGAACACTTTTATCTTCCAGGGAAGTTACTGAGATTGCCGGAACATCAATTCCGATTGAGCGAAGCCATAACAATAATGTGATTGAATCAAGTCCACCTACTGAAACGTGACAGTTTAGACCTCTGCTTTTCATTTCATTGTAGAATTCCCAAGCGATTTCCTTCTGTCGTTTCAGCTTTAATTCATAAGGCAACTGCTGCTTCTTTGTAAATTCTTTTTTTCTATCAGCCTTTGCTTTTTTCCACGCTCTGTGCAAATAGTCTGGTGCTTCTTCAGCAAGATATTCATTCTTTTCTATCAGGAATTCAAAATTATCATCGTCCTGAAACATTAACTGTATATCCATCTATTTGACCTTTTCCTCTGCTTCAATAATCGCCAACTGTTCTCTTAATTCGTTCTGTTTCTTATGTATTTTATTTAACTGGTCCTTGTCGTCCTCAGAAAGAAAATCCTTAAATACTATCATTCTTTCGCTACTGTCAAGTGAATCCAGTTCCTTTAAAATATGTTCTTTTCTTTTTTTCAAAATTATTCCTCCTAAACTTTCACATTGATGTCTCTTGTGTCATCCTCAATTACAATTCCACATTCTTCAGCTAAAATCTGAACCTGCATTTCCCAATCTGTATAATCGCCTTCAAAACAACTAGCCTTTTTATCAAATCTTTCAAGAAATCTTTTTAACCTTGTATTTCCAAATCCAAATTCGTCATGCAGTGTAACTGCCATAAGCACTTTAACGTGATACAAGATATTTACCTTTGCTGCATTTGAAAAAGCATCCAAATCTTTCTTGGAACATCTTACCGGTAAATCAATGGCATTTCGCATTTTCAAATCTGCTTCCAAGTCATCAATTCCTTTCTCTTTTGCAATTCGCAATGCGTAAGACATTCCCTCACGTCTAGCCACTTCTTCCTTAGTCAACTTCCCCATTTTCCTGCTCCTTCCTTTGTTGCATCTTTTTATCTCTACCGGCCATCAACTTCTTTTCCATATCGTCATAGTCATATTCTCTCTGAGAAAAAGAAGCTTTCCTTTTCTTCTGATCAGACTTCAATGGATAGAATGATTTCCAGTTGCTCATAGTCGCTTTATTTATAATCTGAATCTGTTCCTTCACATCTGACGAAAGTACATCCAGTTGCTGAATCAACAATGCTATCTGCTGTCCTTTTACCTCGTCTCCTTTATTTTTCCGGCAATTGAGGTATGTGCAAAATGCTTGGTTCAACTCTTCATTATCGAAGTAATGCGGAGCTCCTATATATATACTCTTCTCTTCTCTACTCTTCTCTTCTCTACTCTGTGTATTTCTGTCTACATTATCCGAGTTTCTGTCTACATTATCCGAGTTAATGCAAACATTATTGTTATTTTTGCCAACACTAACTAAAAGGTACTCTTTTTTCATTTCAACTTTTTCTCGCCGGACTGTGGCATTCAGGTATCTTTTCTGCACCCCTTCGGACGTTAAGATCCCGAATTTTTCATAAAGTTCTTTTGAAAAAATGTTCCTTCTGATACATGCTGACACTATTTCCTCTATTAAATTTTTCTCCTCACGACTCGAAACACCATTATCTGACATAAAAAGTAACGAAGAGTCTGCATTCCATTCACAGTAGTAACCAAACCCTCCATATATTCTCTGGTAGAGCTTAACAACTATAGCAAATCCTTTCAGTCCAAATTCAGCCTGTATCAATCTAACCTTTTCTTCCAGTTGGCAATCCAATTCAAAGTAATCCAATCCTGTCTTAATTGGTCTTGCCATTATTCCACCTCGTAAATTTCCACCTCTATTCGAGGATTATTTTTTGAAATGTCAAATTCATCATAAAAACCTGCAACACCCTGCCATCCGTCCGTTTTTATAACATCGTTGCGGACTAGCGCATCAAGAATAAACTTTTTGGCAAAGCAGATATTGTCCATATCTCTTTTTCGATTCGGCTCATACCATGTAAAAGCCAATTTCACCTTGTTTTTGAAAGAAACACCTCGGAGCTGTTGACGAATAAATACTGTTATGTATTCTTCTGTTTCTCGCTTCATTTTTGCTCCAGAATTAAAGTTTCTTTTTCGTGAAATACTTCTGTTCGCATATGTATAGTCATTCAAGTTTGGTAATGTTCCAGGAATAACAAGTTTAACCATATCTCATTACACCGGCTCCTTTCTGCCCTGCCATTGTGACAGGGCTTTTTATTTCGTGATATATATTTGTATTAGTGCTAATGTGCAGTTTCTGTTGAAAGATGCACGTTAATAGTTACCAAATTAATCAAAGAAGTTCTGCTGAATATCATCTTCCACCCCTGCATCCTGAACCGGTGCAGATACATCCTCAGTAATTTCCTGTACACTTTCTTCCACAGGTGTCTGTTCAATGAAGTTTCCTTCATCCGTTTCAACATAATCTTTTGTTCCATCAGCATTAATTACTGCCATATCGCTATCAATGGCCTGTACCATATCAATACTCATAATTCCCCATTTGCTGATTAACTGACGAAGCATCGTCTTGTAGGCCATTCCGTCGAAATCCTTGCTCCAGAAGGTCCATGAGGTTTTCTTCTTGATATCAGCTGCATATCCAGGAGAATATTTCATTGCATGTGCTTTCATCTTCTCCTTTGACCAGTAAATAGCCTTCTTGAATCCATTAACGTATTCGAACATTGCATAATAGCCAATTGTTTCAGCCTGTTCTCTTGCCTCCTCATTTTCGATTAACTTAACTTCAATTTCCTCGTTTAAAGGGTCAAAATTAATCAATTCACCCTCTTTAATCGCTAATACATTCAGCTTCTTATACTGACCGGATCTAATGGCTAACTGAATGTAACCCTTATACCCTAACTGGAACTGTGCCACCTTGCCCTTTTCTTTATCCTTAAAAGGTACAAGATAATACTGTCCAAGCTGTGGACTTGGAGAAAGATTTAAAGACTCACCCAAAAGAGCTGCACTAACGATTGAAGCATTTGTACACTCCTGAAGTGATGCATTCGCATTAACTGCTGATACAATCGATGAAATGAATCTTGTACCATTCTTTCCACCAACCACATTGTTAATTTGGTTCTTTACAGCATCATTTGTCAGGTATGCTGTTAAACCTGTTTTCTGCTGACTTTTAGCCAAACTGTTTCCTACTGCCATTTTCTACCTCCTACTTATCTCTGTACCGGACCATATGTATAATTGTTATCTTTCAAATACTGTTTCAATTCTTTCAACTGCTCAACAGTACCGGTAACAGCAAATTCTATAGTTACCAATTTTTCCTCTGCATGTGCAAAAGCTTTTTTATCAAGTTCCTCATCCACTACAGGAGGAATAAATTCTTCCTTTTTTGCTCCAGCTTCTGCAATACGTTCTGCCTCTGCCTTTTCCTTTGCAATACGTTCCTCTTCTGCTGCCTTTCTCTGTGCCTCATATTCTGCCTTACGTCTTGCATTTTCCTCATAAGCATTCTTTGCCTGGAGTGCTTCTGTCATATCTAAGTTACGAAGATATGCCTGTTTCATTTCAAACTGATACTCACCGGTATCTGCATTGATTGTTTCGAGATCGTGACAAACTCTGTCTCTCAAATCTTCCATCTCATTGATGATTGTCTTTTTTGTAGTTGTTGAATTTAAGTATGATTCCTTAAAAACTCTCTCAAACGGAAGAATATCCTTCATATCAGAATTACCGATAGAGTCATCGTAAATCTGTTTAACCACATCGAATTTCTCATCTCGTTTCTTCTGTTCATATGCCTTTACCTGAGAATCAATATTCATATTGGCATCTCCGATAATGGCAACCAACTCCTTAACTTGTCCCTCGAACTGCTGATAAGGTTCAAGCATCATCTTCTTTACTTCTTTTCTCTTGTCCTCCAGAGCCTTAATGAATTTATTTAGATTAGCTCTGTCCTTTTTCGCATCCTTGATGGTTTCTTCCGTGTAAACCATCATCTTATAATCAGCAGCCTTCGTTGTAATTTCCTGCTTTAATTCTTCAAAATTCCAATCAACTGACTTAATGATGTTTTCAGCTGTTGGGTTGTAAATCTGTAATTCCATATAACCTCCTATATCGTTGGTAAAATAAGAGCCGGTCTCTGCTTCCTTTTTACCTGTTCAATAAATTTCTTTTCTGCTTCCATAACAATTTGTATATCCTGTTCTACTTCGCTTCTTTCGATATGATAATCCTTTGTTGTTAGCCTTATACGACCATTCCATTTGCTCTTAATTTGAGCTCTAAGTTCAACAAATTCATATTCCGTGACCATTAGATAGTGGAGTACCTGAATGTAATAATTGTCTGGGATATTATCATCTATCCATTTTTCCTTTGACATAGAACTGAAAAGTTCCGTTGTTTTGCATTCGAATACTCCTTTTCTACCAGTATCAATTTCTGTCAATTCTCCATCCAAAGATGCGTGAGCAAAAGGATATTTATCATTGAGAAGCATATTATCGCCGAAATATTCGACTTGATATTCCGGGTGATCTAATGCAAACAATGCTCTGATATGTTCTTCTGCCTTGGTTCCATAAATGACATAATCCTTATCTGAAATATCTACCGGTATTCTCAAACCGGTCATTTCATCAAATAACTCTTGATTCGTCATATATGGATTCAGACCTAGTACTGCTGCTGCACTGGAACCACCTATTTTTCCTTTTCTTGCTCTAAGCCATTCCTGCTTAGTAGCAAATTGTAATCTTCTGATCATATTGATTTTTCTTTCCATCTTCGTTACAATTAAATTGGATTTTATTTGATAATCATTTGATTATCTTCGCCGGGCATAGCTGATAAAGTCTTGCTCGGCACTTTTTCTTTTCTGCCGTGTACTTTCCGTAGGTCGAAGTGCCAATGATCTTTCCTGAATCTTTCTGCGAAGCCGTGTAATGCTCTCAAAACTCGGTAATCCTAATTCTTTATGCTGACAAAACAGTTCTTTGAATGATTTTCCACGCAGATCCGGGAAAAAACGGTCAACATATTCTGCATAAAGAACATAGTCATCGCCTCGTGTTTCTTTTTTCTCTTCAAGAATTGCTTTCACATTGTCTTCAATTTTCTTTAATTTCTTTGACATATGCTTTCTATCATCTCCTTCCTCAAGTTTATTGATTGCCCAAAATGTAAGGGCAATAATGCTGTATGTTGTAAAGCCAATGATGTAGGTTATCAGTAATCCAAGAACATACATTTTTTCATCACCTATCCAACCGGCTGTTACGAATAAGATTGCTACCAAGCATCCAATCAGAAGTGACAGCCATCCTATTGCATCCTCATACCTTTCTACTCTTTTCACTGATTCTCCCTTCTAAATCCGCTCTATAAAGGGCACCAGATATTTCGTTCTATCTTTAAAATCGGGGACTTAAGATAAACGTGTGATACAACTATAAGTGTAAAAAAATATTTTTTGGGGGATTCTGATGCCCCTTACAGAGCGGACTTATTTTTAATTTCAATGTGCCTGTCGAACCATATCTGTCGTGGTACTATCCGTCCACTTCCAAGGTTCTATCAATCTCGGACATCTAGTATCTTTCAGTTCCACCTGATTACCTAAAGGGCAATCCCTACATGAACCTTTGTTACTTCTGCAGATGTCTCTGACCTTTCGCAGGTAGTCAATTGCTCCCTGCACTTCTCATCACTCCTTTCTAATTACTGAACAGAGCTCTAATCTCTTCATCCGTGAAATTAACTTCCTTATTCAGTTTTTTTAATTCTCCTAGTGTAAATTTACTTGGGTCACGTATCTTTCGGCTATAAGAAGGTCCTGACATTATTTTCAGTTTTTCAATCTGTAAACCGGTAAGACCTGCTCTTCCGACAGCCTGTCTGATTGCTTGTACCGTATTCATAAGATTCCTCCTTTCACTCATCTGTGGCAAATAAGTAATCAAATTTGCAATTAAATAACTGACAAAGTGTTTTAGCTTCCATCGTTGTAAACTTTCCAGTTTTCTTTTTATTCTCATATGAAACACGAGAAATATTTAATTTTTCTGCAACATCGGAATTGGTAAAACCGCGTCTTGCTTGTTCCGCATTTAAGTTACTAAACATAATTCCCTCCTTTCTCGGTTTGCATTTCGCAAACTCTGATTTTAATATAATTGCATTTCGTAAACTTGTCAATACATTTCTTTGCATTTTGTAAACTTTTTATTGACACATATTATTGTCAAATTTATAATTGTTCGTATAAGGAGGTGGCATTATGGGAGAGAATTTTAACGATAATTTAAAAACCGCTAGAGAGCGAAAAGGATTATCTCAAAAAGAAGTTGCAGAAAAGATTGGTGTTGCAAAATCTACATACTCTTTATATGAGAGTGGAAATAGAGAACCTAATGTACAAACAATCAAAAAAATTTCTGATGTTCTCTCAGTTTCAGCTGATACCTTATTAGGTTTAGATGATGAACAACCAATTAATACCATAGCTGCCCACTTCGATGGAACGGAATTTACAGATACAGAATTAGACGATATTGCAAACTATATAGAATTTGTTAAATCAAAAAAATCATAAATATTGAACTACACACTTCTTAGTTCAATAAAGTCCATTTTATTGGACTTCTGACCTCATAAAATGATGTCAGGGGGGTGATACGATGGACTACGAACTTCTAATTGCTGAAAATCAAGAAGTTAAAGTTGATACATACCCTTTTACCTCAGATAAATTGAAAGGCTTGTATGTGGACGGAAATATAGCCTTGTCGGATAAATTAGATACTACTAATGAAAAGACTTGTATCTTGGCTGAGGAATTGGGACATCACTACACTACTACCGGTAATATTCTTGATCAGAGCAATTCAAACAATAGAAAACAGGAACAGATTGCCCGGATGTGGGCATACAAGAAGTTGGTACCTCTGGAATCAATCATTGATGCTTTTGAGCATCACTGTACTAACAGATATGA
>JAILRZ010000069.1 GCA_024697845.1 Eubacterium sp.
GCGCGAAGTGTCGCAAGCGACACTTTGTTCAGAAGAACATTTCTCCAAATCCTGCATATAATAAGATGAGAAAAAATAATAGGTGGATTAAATGGCCTATAAAATCATGGTGGATGCCGGGCATGGTGGAACTGACCCAGGTGCAGTATACAATGGAAGGCAGGAAAAGGACGATACACTTTCTTTAGCAATGCGCATAGGAGAGGAATTGCGGAATGCAGGATTTTCCGTGGAGTACACAAGAACAACGGATGTTTATGATACGCCGTTTGAAAAGGCTTCCAAGGCGAATGAATCCGGAGCAAATCTCTTTGTTTCAATCCATAGAAATGCTTCGCCAACGGCAAATAATTTTAATGGAGTGCAGACTCTTGTTTATTCTGATACGGGATTTAAGGCGCAACTGGCAAGAAACATTAATGAAAATCTGGAAGGACTGGGATTTAGGAATCTGGGGGTAGTGGAACGACCAAATCTTGTGGTTTTAAAGCGGACGCAAATGCCGGCAGTTCTGGTGGAAGTCGGCTTTATCAATTCGGATTCTGACAACAGCTTGTTTGATGAAAATACAGATGGAATTGCCACAGCTATTGCCGACGCAATTATTGATACCTTGGCGAATCAGGGGATTTACGGGCAGGGGGGAAGTAATTACAGCGTCCAGGTAGGGGCGTTCCGAAATCGAAATCTAGCAATCAATTTAGTGTACGAATTGAGAAATCAGGGATTTCAGGCAAATCTTGTTATGGATGACGGATTGTTTAAAGTCCGCATTGGAACCTTTGAGTCTCTAGATCAGGCGGTGGAACTGGAGCAAATGCTTCGAATGCTTGGATATAATACATTTATTGTTTCATAAAATGATGAGCCGGCATGGTAGTGTTAGGGGACAATACCATCACGCCGGCTTTAATTTTTAATGAAAAAGTATCTCACAAGACTTCTGGAAGTAATTGAGATTTCATTTTTGGAATGTTATAATGAAAAAAGTTTAGGAAAGGATCCAAGATAAAAAATATGAGAAACGGATTTGTAAAAGTTGCTGCAGCAACACCGAAGATTAAAGTGGGAGATTGCGGATATAACAGAGAAGTTATATGCGAAAAGATAGAAGAATTATATGAACAGGGGGTACAACTGGCAGTGTTTCCGGAATTATGCATTACAGGATATACCTGTAGTGATTTGTTCTGGCAGACAACATTGCTGGAAAATGCCCGCAAGCAATTAATGGAGATTGCAAGTTTTTGCGAGGGGAAAGAAATCACAGTTGTAGTTGGTTTGCCGATGGTACATAAAAATAAATTGTACAATGTGGCAGCGGTAATATATGACGGAACCGTATGTGGGATGGTACCGAAAAGTTATTTGCCGAACTATTCTGAATTTTACGAGCTGAGACATTTTGTTTCCGGAAAAGAAATGGAAGATGAAATTCTCGTTGGTGTCGATGAAGATGAGGATGAGATTTTTTGTAGTTTTTCTCCGAAAACAAAATTTGTATTTGAAAATATTCCGGGGCTTGTTTTAGCTGTGGAAATTTGTGAAGATTTGTGGGTTCCGAATCCACCAAGTGTTGGACATGCTCTGGCAGGAGCTACCGTGATTGCAAATTTGTCTGCCAGTGACGAGATTACAGGAAAAGATTCTTATCGAAAAACACTGGTTACAGGACAGTCAGCCAGAACAATCTCAGCATATATTTATGCCGATGCAGGAGAAGGAGAATCGACTACAGACCTTGTATTTGCAGCCCATAATATGATTGCAGAGAATGGAAATATTCTTGCGGAAGCAGAACGATTTAAGAATGAGACCGTCATTGCTGAAATTGATTTGGATCGTCTTGCGGCAGAAAGAAAGCGAATGAACACCTATGAAATGGAAGGTGAGGCAGAATACACAGAAGAATATATTTCTATGGAGTTGATTGACAGCAAGGTGGAACGGTTCGTGGATCCGGCACCATTTGTACCATCGAAGGAAGCGGAACGTCAGAAACGTTGCGAAGAAATATTAAACATTCAGTCTAAGGGGCTTAAGAAACGTCTGGAACACACCAATTGCAAATGCGCAGTGGTTGGGATTTCCGGAGGGTTGGATTCCACCTTGGCATTGCTGGTTACCGTAAGGGCATTTGATATGCTTGGCCTTGACCGTAAAGGGATTCTTGCAGTGACAATGCCGGGATACGGAACAACGGATAGAACTTATACGAATGCAGTGACTTTAATTCAAAGTCTTGGTTGTGAATTTAAGGAAATCAATATTTCCGAAGCCACAACACTTCATTTGAAGCAGATTGGTCACGATATGGAAAAGAAAGATGTAACTTACGAAAATGCGCAGGCAAGGCAGAGGACTTATTTGTTAATGGATTTGGCCAATGAATTTAACGGAATGGTGATTGGAACCGGAGACTTGTCAGAACTGGCACTGGGATGGGCAACCTACAATGGAGATCATATGTCGATGTATGGAGTTAACAGTGGGGTTCCGAAGACGCTGGTAAGACATCTGGTTCGATATTATGCAGACACCTGTGGGGAAGAACAATTGGAAAAAATTCTGTTGGATGTTTTGGATACTCCGGTAAGTCCGGAATTATTGCCACCAAAGGATGGAGTGATTTCCCAAAAAACTGAAGATTTGGTGGGACCGTACGAACTCCATGATTTTTTCCTGTACTACATTATGCGTTTTGGATATGCACCGAAGAAAGTACTGTTTTTGGCGCAAATTGCATTTGAAGGAAAATATGAACAGGATGAGATTTTGAAATGGTTACAGATTTTCTATCGAAGATTTTTCGCACAGCAGTTCAAGCGGAGCTGTCTGCCGGATGGACCAAAGGTAGGTTCCATTGCAGTTTCTCCGCGTGGTGATTTGCGTATGCCAAGCGATGCCTGTGTAAAAGAATGGTTGGAAGAATTATTCTAGTTCGGCTCATTTTTGGCAGATTGAATCAAGTTACATATTTCATCATAAAGCAGATTATATGTATATTGGTAGTCTTCGGAAAATTGGATATTATCCAAGGATTGCGTGGTGACAATCTGATTGGCAAGATCCTCGAAAGAAGGCTGCACCAAGGGATACATTGTGGCAATGGCGTCACTGACATTTTCCATTTTAATGGAATTGATGTGGTTGGCATCCAATGTCACGGTAATGTCCATTGGATTTCCGTTTAAGGTAAGTGAAGAGGTATATACTCCGGCGTTATAAATGCCGTCGGTAGTATGTTCCTCTTTTTTTGTCTGATGATTCTGGCGAAACATTAGTATTAGGGAAACAATTAAAATAATTCCTAAAAGAATAAAAACAAGAGTATATAAAAGTTCTTTCAAATGAATGACCATGAATTTTGGATTTCCTGACATATGCACTCCTTCAAACGAATTATTGTTATATTCTAATCTATTATCTGGTGCTGGAAAGTATGCATAAAATTGTTTATACTACATATGAGTGTCATTTTTGGAACATCAAAAATGAGAAAATGATCGTGAACAGATGAAGATGAAGCATAAAGTGAGGTAAAAATCCATGGCATTACAATTTATTATTGGAAAGGCAGGAGCGGGAAAGTCATATCGAATGCATCAGATGATGATTGAGGGAGCCGGCCGGAAAGAGAATGAGAATTTTATTGCGGTGGTTCCGGAGCAGTATTCTCTGGAAACACAGAAAGAAATATTGGAACAACAGGAGAAACACGGAAGCTTTAATATTGAAGTGACCAGTTTTTACAGATTGGCCTATGCGGTTTTTGAAGAACAGGGATATAGTGGTTTTCAGGTAATGGATGACTTGGGAAAAACCCTTGTGATGCGGAAGGTTTTATTGCAGTGCAGGGACGAATTGGTCATTTACAAGAAGAAGGCAGATAACCCTGGTTTTGCGGAAAAAATGAAAAGCGTATTGTCGGAATTGAAGCAGTATGGGATTGCCAGGGACACCTTGGAGCAGATGCTGGAAGAAGTGGACAATTCTGCGTTGGAACATAAATTAAAAGATGTTCAGATTATTTATAATGCCTTCGAAGATTTTATTCAGGAAAAAATGATTACCACAGAGGATGTACTGAATATTCTCTGCAAGTATCTTGCAAAGTCCGAACTGATTCATAATTCATCCTTCTATTTTGATGGATTTACAGGCTTTACACCGGTACAGTATCAGGTATTGGAATTGCTGCTGAAATATGCCAAGGATGTTGTGGTAGCGGTGACGTTGCCGGAGCGAGAGGAAAGTTTCTGGAACTATCAGAAAACAGACGTATTTGCGTTGAGTAAAGAAACACTGGTTCAGTTATCAAAACTTGCGGAACGCAATGGTGTGACTACAAAGGAAATGATCGTGGTTGGAAAGGATGAAGCACCATACCGAATCCGGAAGAATGAAGATCTATGCTTTGTAGAAGAACATCTTTTTCAGACGCCGTCGGTTGCCCCAATCGTAATGAAAGGGAACAGTGTTTGCTTCAGTGAAATGAAAGATCCTTATGGAGAAATTGTATTCGTGGCTTCGAAAATTTCGGAATTGGTTTCGAAAAAAGGGTATCGATATAATGATTTTGCAGTGATTACTGGTGCTATGGAAAATTATTATCGTTATATCGATGAAATTTTTGAAAAGTACCAGATTCCGGTGTTTATTGATCATAAGAGAAGCATTGCCAATAATCCTTTTGTGGATGGAATTCTTGCGGTCATTGAAGTTGTTCAGCAGGATTTTTCTTTTGATGCAGTGATGCGTTTTTTGAGACTTGGAATTACGGATATTGACAGAACAGACATTGATTTACTGGAAAACTATGTGTTCCGTTCCGGAAAACGAGGATTCAAAAGTTATTCTCAGCAATGGACCAAGTTGTATCATAATATGGATGAAATTCATTTGGAGCAGGTCAATGAAGCCAGAGAACAATTAAAGAATCTGGTAGACCCTTTGCGAAAGGCTTTGAAGCAGAAAAATGCCACTGTAGAGGAATATACTCGAGCGGTATACCATTTTATTGTTACAATGAAAATGCAACGTAAAATGGACGATTATGGGGAACTGTTCCGGGAAACAGGAAATCTTGGTAAGGAAAAAGAATATCGTCAGACTTATGAAGAAATCATTGGATTGTTGGAACAAATGGTTCAGTTACTGGGAAATGAGACGGTAAGCCTTAAGGAATATAAAAAACTATTGGAAACCGGATTTGAAACCGTGAAGGTTGGAATTATTCCTCCGGGTATGGATACTGTTATGGTAGGTGATATTCAAAGAACCAGATTAAAGGATACAAAAAAAGTGTTGTTTATCATTGGAGTAAACGATGGGATTATTCCAAAGGCTGCACCGGCAGGAAGTGTGATTACTGACCGTGAAAGAGAACTATTGGAGAAAAAGAATTTTATTTTGGCTCCAACGGCCAGAGAAAGTTTGTTTCAGCAGCAGTTGTATTTATATGCCCTGTTTGCAAAACCAACGGAACAAATCTATTTGTGTTATCACAAAATATCCTTTGATCGAAGATCCGTCAGACCATCCTACTTGATTTCTGAGGTCAAGCGATTGTTCAAAAAAGTCCCTACGAAATGGGATGAGAATAAACAGATTTCCTTTGAAAGTATTTCAAATTCGGGGGTAGCATTATCCTATATTGCAGAAAACATCGGGGATTTTGAACAGGAAAAGGCAGGAGAAGAGTTTTTCCAATTGTCTTCTTATATGAATGAAAATAAGAAAACAAAAAAATATCTGGATAAGATTCAGAAAGGTGCCTTTTACCAAATTAAGGAACCGAAGCTCACGGAAGAAATGGCAAAGCGAATGTATGAAAATCGAGATAATCTGGGGATTACCCAGTTGGAACGGTTTGCAGGATGTGGATATCGCTTTTTCCTAAATGACGGATTGAAATTACGAGAACGGGATGTTTTTCGTCTGGCAGCCTTTGATATTGGAAATCTTTATCATGGGGCAATTGATGGATTTTTCAAGGAAGTGCAAAGACGCTCTATCGATTGGCGAGCCATTGAAAAAGATCAAGCGAAGGAATTGATAGATCAGTGTGTGGAACAGGTAGTCGAGGAATATGAAAATGATATGTTAGATGCTTCTTCCCGGAGTGACTTTATCAAGAAACAGGTGAAAAGTACTGCGGAATGTACAGTGGATACGTTAATCAAACATATAAAATCAGGAAAGTTCCAACCGGCAGAATATGAACTTCGGGTGGCCCATGGAAGAATTGACCGTGTGGATTTAATGGAAAGTGATGACAAATTATATGTGAAAGTCATTGATTATAAGTCGGGAAGCACGACCTTCAGTATTCAGGATACTTTTGTTGGATTACAACTTCAGTTAATGATTTATCTAAAGGATGCAGTAGAATACGAACAAAAAAAGCATCCGGATAAAAAGGTATTGCCGGCGGGCGGTTTGTACTTCCATATTGGAAATCCTTATGTAGATAAGCCGGTTTTGTCAGAGGAGATGGATACAGAAGAACAACGTCGGGAGCAGATAAAAGAACAGGTGGCAATGAGTCAATATGAACAATTCCGTATGACAGGATTAGTGAATTCTCATCCGGAAGTCATTGCGGCAATGGATCATGATTTAACAGGAGACTATAGCGGAAAATCAAAAATTCTTCCGGTAAGCGTAAAAGGTGAGACGTTGAAGGACAGTTCCTATGCAATGGATTCAGAAATTCTGGAGGACTTTATTCATTATGTGTCTGATGTGGCACAGGAAATGCAGGATAAAATCTATGGAGGAGACATTTCCTTAAACCCAATTGAGAAGGCATGTGAATATTGTAAGTTTGGTGGAATTTGCGGATTTGACAGGAAACTGGGGGGACACTACAGAGAGCAGGAAAAATGGGATTTGAAATCAGTAAAGCGGTTTTTAGAGGAAAAGAAGGCTGAGGCAGAAGATGCCAGATAAGCCTTGTAGGAGAGTATAGATGGAGTGGACAGAGAAGCAAAAAGAAGTAATTGATACAAGAAATCGAAATATATTAGTGGCCGCTGCTGCCGGTTCCGGAAAGACCGCTGTTTTGGTTGAGCGAATTGTGGAACTTGTGACAGACAAGGAACATCCAATCAATATTGATGAGTTGTTGGTAGTGACTTTTACAAGAGCTGCAGCAGCAGAAATGAAAGAACGTGTGCGACAGCGCCTGGAAGAAATGGCAGGAAAATGTCCGGAAGATGAAAATCTGAAGAAACAGCTGTCCTATATTCATAATGCTCAGATTACTACCATTGACAGTTTTTGTACCAGAGTGGTAAAAGAACATTTTGAGCAGATTGAAATGGATCCAAACTACCGCATCGGTGATGAAGTAGAATTGGAAATGATGAAGGCAGATATTATAGAGGAATTGTTAGAGGAATGTTTTGAGGAGGCAGACCCGGATTTTATGAATCTGGCAGAACAATATACTTCTTCTAAGATGACCGATGGAATCGGGAAATTAATCAATCAGTTATACAAGGCAGCTATTGGTCAATATAATCCGGAGGCATGGATTCAGAATTGTTGCAAAATTTATGAGGTAGAATCAGAGGCTGATTTGGAAGAAACGGAATTATATCAGCACTTCATTGCATATTATAAGGAGTTGTTGAAGGATCTTTTGGAACAATTAGTCCGTGCAGAGAAGAGCCTTAGAGAATACGGAGAGGAAAAGGGAGCGAATACCATTGTCTATATGGAAGATTTGATTCGACTGGCATTGACGAAGGGGCAGTATAAAGGTATTCAGGAGGCGTTGAAGCCTTTTGAAACTACCATTACTTTGAAAATGGACAAAAAGAAAGTTCCTGAAGATGTGAAGAATCAAATCAGCGGATTGAAGGCAAAGGTGGTTGCAATTTGTAGAGATGAAATGATAAATGGTTCGTTTGAGCAGGAGATTGGCGATATTCTTGCAGATATTCAAAACAGCCGTTCTACCGTAAAGATGATTCAGAAACTGACGGAAGAATTTATGAAGCGTTTTCGGGAAAAGAAGTTGGAGGAAGGCGTCATTGATTTTACGGATCAGGCACATCTGGCATTACGGATTCTTAATGACCGAGATGAAGAAGGAAATCTCCATCCGTCGGAAGTGGCAAGAAATATGGCTGGTCAGTTCCGGGAAATTATGATTGATGAATATCAGGATAGCAACTATATTCAGGAAGCAATTCTTTCAGCAGTTTCCAATGGACAAGGCATAAACAATATGTTTATGGTAGGTGATGTAAAACAGAGTATTTATCGATTCCGTCAGGCAGAGCCGAAATTGTTTTTGCACAAATTTGATACGTTCTCGGATGATTTGACAGCATCAGATTGCAGAATTATTTTAGACAAAAATTTCCGAAGCAGAAGGGAAATCATTGACAGTGTCAACTTTGTATTTGATTATTTAATGCATAAGGATTTTGGCGGCATTGATTATAAAGGAGAGAACCGACTGACCCTTGGCGCGGACTATGATGAAGTACCTGAAGGACAGGAACAAAATACGGAATTTATTATGTTGGAAACAAAGGATAAAGAAAAGGAACCATTGTTTGTGGCACAAAAAATTCTAGAGATTACCAATCCGGTTACAGGAATGAAGATTACAAAAAAGAATGGAGAATTAAGACCGGTAGAATTTAAGGATATTGCAATTTTACTTCGGAAAATGCAGGGAGTCAGTGAATTATATCAGGAGAAGTTGGAAGAATGGGGCGTCCCGTCTTATGCAGAAAATAAGACCGGTTTTTATGATACCTTGGAAGTACGTACGATTACAGATTTTCTGTCTGTGATTAATAATCCATATCAGGATATTCCATTGGTTGCAGTAATGACCAGTCCGATGTTTGAGTTTAATGAGGAAGAACTGGCAAAAATTAAAATTCAGAGTCAACGTCCGCAGTTCTACGAAGCGGTGGAATATTATTTTATGGACGGAACGGATGAGGAATTAAAACAAAAGGTAGAAGGATTTCTGACAACCTTAAAACGATTCCGGGATATGGTTCCTTATACCACGGTTTATGAATTGATTCAGATGATTTTGCAGGAAACCGGATATGATTTATATCTTCAGGCAATGCCGGGAGGAAAACGTCGTCAGATGAATCTGGAAGCTTTGAAGGAAAAAGCAGTTTCTTATGATGCAACCAGTTACAAAGGTTTGTTCAATTTTATTCGTTATATTGAACGTATTAAGGAATTATCCGGTGATGAAGGAGAAAGTTCCACAGTAGGAGAGCATGACAATCTGGTAAGAATTATGACCATTCATAAAAGTAAAGGATTACAGTTCCCAGTAGTATTTCTTTGTGAGACTACCGGAAGGGGTGGCGGAAGGGAGGATGAAATCCTCATTGATGATCAGGGAAACATCGGTGTGGACTGCATTGATCCGGAACTTCGAACCAAGAGTAAAACTTTTTATAAAAAATGTATCCGGCAAAAAAATGAAGAGGAAGAGCTGGCAGAAAAAATGAGACTTCTTTATGTAGCAATGACTAGAGCAGAAGAAAAGTTGTTTATTACTGGACGGGTAAGCAGTCTGGAAAAAAGCATTGCTAAGTTTTCCAGTCAGCGTTGCAACTCAGCCACCGTGATGCCAACTTCGGAAATTGTATCAAACAAATCCTTCTTTGATTGGATTGGAAATACCGTTGGAAGAAATCAAGCGTTTGAAGCGGTAACTTCGGAACCGGAAAAGGGAACAGTTCACCAGGAATACAATAGGGATAGTTGCTTTAAGGTTTCCGGCGTGACAGAGGAAGAAATTCTTTGTGGAGAAATCGGGGAATACTTAGGAAAAGAACAATATAAAGAATCATTCCAAAATTCCATGAAAGAAACAGCAAAACAGATGGATTTGGAACAACTTCGCAGAATGGTGGAATTTGACTATCCGTATCAGGATTATATATCTATGTATTCTAAGGCCAGTGTTACGGAAATTAAAAAGCGGAGTATGGCCTATGAAGAAGAGCAGGATGGATTTGCTGTGTTTGGAGAAAAGCCGGAAAGAACATTAGAAGAAATTATTCCATACTTTGAAAAAGGAACAGAAACAGAATTTTTGTTAACCGGTGCCAGAAGAGGTACGGCATATCACCGGGTATTTGAATTACTGGATATGTCCTTGGAGGAATATTCGGTCGGAGTAATTAAGGCGGCATTAGAAGAATATGTTTCCAAAGGAATGATGAGTCGGGAAGAAGCGGATTGCGTAAATCCGGAAGATATTGTATCCTTTACAAAGACGAAATTGTTTAAACGGATGCAGGAGGCGTTTCGTCGGGAGGAACTGTTCCGTGAACGAAAGTTTTTAATGGGTGTTCCCGCATCTAGTCTCGCAGGAAAAGAACACTTGAAGGCCACTGAAGATATGGTAGTCATTCAGGGAATTATTGATGTGTGCTTCCTGGAAAACGGAAAATATGTCTTGGCGGATTATAAGACAGATAAAGTTCGAACGATGCAGGAATTAGTGGATAAATACCAGATTCAGTTGAAAAGTTATCGACAGGCATTGGAACAGATTGCCGGTATTGAGGTAACGGAAATGATTATTTATTCCGTAACTTTAGGGGATGAGATTACAATAACAGATTAAAGAGGTAGATTATGATTATTCCAAAGAGTATTAAAAAAGGAGATGTTCTGGCAGTGACCGGAACCTCCAATGGAATTACAGATGAATTAAAGAAAATCAGAATAGAAAACGGAGTCAGAAAGTTGCAGGAGCGAGGATACCGGCTTCTGGTCAATGACAATGTTTATACGGCAGACTGGAGAGGATGCTGTGGCTCCGGAAAAGAACGGGCAGAGGCCTTTAATGCTTTGGTGAACGATCCGCAGGTATCTGCTGTGTTTTCTCCGGCTGGAGGAGACTATCTGATGGAAATGCTTTCTGATGTGGATTTTGAAGCAATCAGAAAAAATCCGAAATGGTTTCAGGGATATTCCGACAATACAGGACTGGTATATTCGATTGTAACCACTTGTGATGTGGCAGCAATTTATGGAAGTAATTTCAGCGACTTTGGAATGGATGAATGGGGACAATCGGTTTTGGATAATCTGGATGTGCTGGAAGGAAATATCAAGGAACTGCAGTCCTATGATTTTTTTGAAAGTGAGCGTCATGAATACGAAACCGGTCTGGAGGGATACTATCAGGATGAAACAGTCTGCTGGAAAAACGGCAGAGGGGAAAATCAAATTGAAATATCCGGTCGACTCATTGGCGGATGTTTTGATGTGATTGCTTTTCTTCTTGGAACAAAGTATGACGGTGGAAAGCAGTTTGTGGAAAAGTATGGTGATGACGGCATCATCTGGGTACTGGAAAGTTTCAAAATGGAAGATGTGGTTCTCATTACCCATCTTTGGCAGATGAAGGAACAGGGGTATTTCAAAAATGTAAAGGGATTTGTTTTTGGACGTCCTTTGATGTATAATAGCTGGATAGAACAGGATTACCAGACGGCAATTATGTCGATTTTAGGGGATCTTGACGTGCCGGTAATCTTTGACGCGGATGTGGGACATAAAGGACCGCAGTTCCCAATGGTTATGGGAGCAAAAGCGACGATTACCAGTAAAGATGGAAAGGGAGCAGTACAATATGCTTGAATTAAAAAATGTGAAGTTTAGTGTTCGTGATGAGAACGGACAGGAAAAACATATTATTAACGGCGTGAATTTAAAGCTGGATGTGAATAAATTTGTGGCAATTACCGGTCCAAACGGTTCCGGAAAATCCACTTTGGCAAAATTGATTGTAGGAATCATTCAGCCAACAGAAGGTCAGATTTTATTTAACGGAACAGACATTACTCATATGTCCATTTCCGAACGTGCAAAGCTTGGAATTAGTTTTGCCTTCCAGCAACCGGTACGATTCAAAGGAATCAAGGTCATTGACCTTCTTCGTATGGCAGCAGGAAAACAGCTGACCATTACGGAAGCCTGTGAATATTTATCCGCAGTTGGATTGTGTGCCAAGGATTACATTAATCGAGAAGTGGATGGAAGTTTATCCGGTGGTGAATTAAAGCGAATTGAAATTGCAACAATCATTGCCAGAGGAACAGAACTTTCCGTATTTGATGAACCGGAAGCAGGAATTGACCTTTGGAGCTTTAACAGCTTGATTAAGGTATTTGAAAGAATGCAGAAAAACAACAAAAATTCTATTCTGATTATTTCTCATCAGGAAAGAATTCTGGACATTGCAGATGAAATTATTCTGTTGTCCGACGGACTGGTAAAAGCTAGAGGTACCAAGGATAAAATTATGCCTATGGTTTTAGGACCGGGAAAAAATGGTGTCTGCGAAAAACTGCAGTCATAGGAAGGTTAAACTAGGAGGAAATCGATGGATCAGATACAAATGGAGTTGTTTGAGCAGTTAACGGGACTTCACGAAATCCCGGCAGGTGCTTATAACATTCGAGCAAACAGTCAAAAAGACAGTCGTAATACGACAGAAAATATAGATATTGTCACAAAGGACGATAAAGACGGCATTGACATTTATATCAAGCCGGGAACAAAAAACGAAAGTGTTCATATTCCGGTTGTAATCAGCAAAACCGGTTTGGAAGAATGCGTATACAATGACTTCCATATTGGAGAAGGAGCAGATGTGTTAATTGTAGCCGGTTGTGGGATTCACAATGGTGGAGACAAGCGTTCCAGACACGATGGAATTCACACTTTCTATATCGGCAAAAATGCCCGCGTAAAATATGTGGAAAAACACTATGGAAAAGGGGAAGGAACCGGGGAAAATGTCATGAACCCGACCACCGTGGTGAACATTGAAGAAGGCGGTTATATGGAAATGGAAACAGTCCAGATTAAAGGAATTGATTCCACAGACCGTGTAACAACCGGAAAGCTTGCAAAGGATGCGAAAATTGTGATTACAGAGCGATTGATGACTCATGGCAATCAGGTGGCTACTACCCGTTTCGATGTAGACATGGACGGGGACGGCTCCAGTGCTAATGTCATTTCCCGTTCCGTTGCAAAAGATAATTCCAAGCAGACATTCTATTCTGTGATTAACGGAAATGCAAAATGTAATGGACATTCGGAATGTGATGCCATCATTATGGATAATGCAAAGATTAGTGCTATTCCGGAAATTACTGCCAATGATTTGGAGGCTTCTTTGATTCACGAAGCTGCTATCGGAAAAATTGCAGGGGAACAGCT
>JAILRZ010000076.1 GCA_024697845.1 Eubacterium sp.
CCCATTTCCTTTGCCAGTTCTTCCTGGCGAATTCCTTTGCTACTTCGGATTTCTTCAATTCGATTTTTCATTCCATCACCTCTTTTCACGATGTAAAGTTTCCTTTACACTTTTAATGTAACACTATTGTTTTCTCACGTCAAGCTAACTTTACATTTTTTTTATTAATCACCAAAATCGCTATGCTTGTTTCGGGATTGTATCACAGTCGTCAAAGGCCCGAAAGCAAGCTTTCGGCATTTTCCTCGTCGTGTACACAAAAAAGAAGATCTTCTTTCGAAAATCTTCTTCTCCTTAATATCCTTTGTTAAAATCAATAATATTATTCTTTCTTTCTCCCTGGGAATCTTTCTTTAAATTATCACAAAAGATTTCCAAAATTCTTCTTTTCGTCCGATTATTATCTCCCCAGCTAATTCCGGAAATATGTGGTGTCAAAATCACATTTTCCATTTTTCGAAGCAAATGATTTTCCGGCAATGGTTCCGGATCTGTTACATCCAAAACCGCTCCACGCAGATGTCCGTTCAATATCGCATCGGTCAGTGCATCCGTGTCTACAATAAATCCGCGACCTACATTTACAAAAATTGCGTTAGACTTCATCTTCTTGATTCTTTCAGCATCAAACAGTTTTCTTGTTTCCTCTGTTCCCGGAAGAGTTACAATAACCACATCTGCTTTTGTTAACTGCTCATCAAGACGTTCTATCGTATACACTTCATCAAAAAGCTGCTGCTCACTTCTTGGCGTCCGGCAAATTCCAATTACCTCGGTGCCAAAACACTGCATTTTCTTTGCCGTTTCTTCACCAATATTTCCGGTTCCCAGAATTAAAACCCGTTTTCCCTCCAGGGTATCATCGCCTTCTATCATTTTCCACTGGCCGCTTTCAATCAATTTCCTATAAGGAATCAGGCTTTTGTACAATGTTAGAATTCCTGAAACAATATATTCAGAAATCACACAACCATACGCACCTGACGCTCCGGTCACAGTGATGTTCTTTGGAAAATTTTTGATGGACGTATACTTATTTGCACCTGCCCAGGCCATTTGAATCCATCGCAATGTTTTCATCTTTTGGATTGTGGAAAATTCCGGCTCTCCAAATATTACTTCGATTTCTCCTATAATATCGCTTTCTAAGAACTCCTGTTCATTGTCAAAAAATACAAGTTGATCTTGGTCTTCGATACTCTCCAAAATAATATTCTTTTGTTCCTCTGAACATTTCCTAATCACCGCTATTTGTCTCATGTTTTTCCTCTATCTTTTATTTTTTCTTCAACTAAACAAACGATACCACTTATATCCAATGTAAAAGAATGTCTCTCTTGCCACAAACGGTACTTTTGATTTTAGCGATTGATATGCGCTGGTCTTTGTTGGCGCTGATTCACACTTTATTCCTGCATCCTTTGCCAACAGCATTGCCCTTTTCATATGCAACGGGTCACTGACAATCAATGCCGTTTCAAACTTTTTACCGTCCATGATTTTCTTAGCATTCTCCAGATTTTCCTGGGTAATTGTAGAATCCTTTTCCTCCAATATAGCTCTTTCTGGAATTCCCTTTTTCACCAGATAATCTTTTGCCACTGTTGCATCTGCCACGGTATTTCCTTTGCCTTTTCCTCCGGTTGTAATAATGCATTGGACAATGTTTTCATTGTATAACTTGATTGCCTGATTCAGTCGCTGTTTATAAACTTCAGAAACTTCCTTTTCTGAGCATGCGGCTCCCAACACAATTGCCACATCGCTTTTTTTCTCATTGTATTCTTTGCTGTAATTGCAGATTGTTACGATATTGAAGGTGATGTAGAACAGCACACCTAAAGTAACTGCAAAGATTATTCTTCTCTTCTTCATTCTTTTATTATAGCAAACGAACATTTTTAAAATCAACCGGAACACTTCCGGCACTGCAAAGGTTGTAACACCAACCAATGATAATGCAACAACTTTTTTTCTTAAACTTCTTTATTTTTCCGTCGTTCTTTAATCAGCTTATCTACCGCACCTTCTACCACAAACATTCCAATTCCACGCTTCTTAAAGGCAATCCCTTCTGTAATTCTCACAAAAATAGGAATGCTTTCATTGATTCGATCCATATGTTCCTCCAATCACTTAATTAGATATATATACAACCTGTTATCATTACAAATGATTGCAGTGGGAATTTCAACCTTAGGGATTTTACATTTCCACAATCTTCGTTGCAATCTTTTCGCAAAACCGTGCATCGTGCTCCACAAAAAGCATGGTGAAGTCATAGGTCTCCAACAACTTTTCAATTTGCATTCGCGAGAATACATCAATGTAATTAAAAGGCTCATCCCAAACATACAAGTGTGCCGAAGTTAACAAACTGGTTGCCAGAAGAACCTTCTTCTTCTGACCTTCTGAAAAATCTTCCATCTTTTTTACAAACTGTACCCGGTCAAAATCAAGCTGTCTTAAAATTGCACACAACAGACTTTCATCAATCCCCTCTTTCCGACAATACTCCCGAATGGTTCCTTGCAGTCCAGAGGTATCTTGGTTTACATAAGAAACGACCAATCCTGTTGCTATTTCCAACGTTCCCTTCTGCACCACATCTTCACTTAATATCTTCAAAACCGCTTTCATAGCTGTTGACTTTCCACAACCATTGGCTCCGCTTAAGCACACACGCTCTCCTCTTTTAATTTCAAAAGACAGGTGTTCAAAAACCGGGACTTCACTGTCTGGATAAGTCACCGAAAAATCTTTGGCACGTACCAGCACTTCTTTATGATGCTTCATCGGCATAATTTTTAAATCCACCGGTGTTTCTAAATCCACCAGCAAATCCTCTTTCTGCTCGATCTCATTCTGGATGCGCCGCTCCATCTGCTTCACTCTGGACTGCATTTTCTTTGTTTTGGAACTGATGTAAGTCCGGGCATTTACCGGTCGGTCCGTTTCCTTAATTGGATCATACCCAATCTTGCTCCGCTCACTTTTCGCTGCCCAGCTGGCTGTCGTCGCAGCCGCCTTATTTAACTTCTC
Source organism: Eubacterium sp. (assembly GCA_024697845.1). GTDB lineage: Bacteria > Bacillota > Clostridia > Lachnospirales > Lachnospiraceae > Eubacterium_G. The sequence continues at coordinate 3,043 of JAILRZ010000076.1, forward strand.
GATTTCCTTCAAGTGCTTTTTATTTTCTGCCTGTGCAAAGGCATCTTTCTTTTCCTTATTTTCCCACCAACTGGAAAAATTTCCCGCCTGAACTTCAATGGTTTGACGATTCAGCACCAAAACATGATCAATGCATCCATCTAGCAACTCACGGTCGTGTGAAACAAGAATAAATCCTTTCTTCTTTGCCAGATAATTTCGGATTACCTTTCTTGATTGCACATCCAAGTGATTTGTCGGCTCATCCACCAACAGGAAATCATTCTCCCCGGAAAACAGCACCGCCAACAATACTTTTGTCCGCTCTCCGTGGCTCAATGTCTCAAAAGGTCGATACAATATTTCCGTATCTACCTCCATTAAATTTAGTTCACAGATTACTCGCCAAAGCTCGCATCCAGCCTTCAGGTCTTCCACGAATTCTGCGGCACTTTGTTTCTTTTGCTCTTCCGTCAACACATATGGAAAATAGTCAAAGACTGTATTGGTCTGAATCGTCCCTTGATACTGATATTTCCCCATCAGCAAATTCAGAAACGTACTTTTTCCTTTCCCGTTTCTCCCCAGCAATCCCAATTTCCAATCCGTATCAATGCTGAACGAAACATTATCAAAAATCAAATCAAAACTCCCCTCATATCCGAAAGTAAGGTTATTTACTAATATTTGTGCCATCTATATTCCTCCTCTCAGATTCCCACTTGTTCGCTTTTCCATGTTTTCCTTATCGTTGATACAAAAAAAGATCATTTGTTTCCAAATAATCTTATGTTCTCCCTAAACCTTTTAAACTAAATATCATTAAATAACAAAAAGAGGTTATGATAAGAACATAATCCACTTTTGGTAACACGAAAAACAGTAGGAACCTTGTTCATACTGTTGAACTATAAACGCTTCTGCGTTCACTTTAAAATTTCATGATATCAAAAGTAAATTATTTTCTCATCCTTTCACCTCTTTCTCAAAAATCTAAATTGAATATATCGTATTATTGTGAGCTTGTCAAATCAACCTCATTTACTGTACCTCACTGTCTGCTCTCGCATCAGCACACTTTCATCGTTTCTTATATACAAGAAGTTCAGGATTTTCTCCCCCTGCTTCATAAGTACAAACCAAAATGAAATCCATATTTGCAAGCACACCAAAACATCGGTCGCCCCCAAATTCCGACTCCAACTGATTGCCCAAATATGTGGTTTGATCATCCAGAAATTTTACCTGTTTCCCATTTGGAAGCCGATATTCTAAGTTCACAAATCTTCCGACAAGTGCATTCAGACTTTCTACTTTAGGCATTCCCTCCACATGAAGTTCGTTAATTTCCTCAATCAATTGCCTCTTGAATGCTTCAAACTGACCATCGTCACTTAGTTCCTGATATTTCTTCCAATAATTCAGTTTTGGCAACGTCTCCCTCAGATATGCTCGTGCCTGTTCTTCGGTGCAATTATCATTTACCATATTTTTCACACACACTCGAATCAAGTCATCCATATTGCTGTACATATATGTTCCATCTGCGTAACACCATTGGCAATATTCCTCATTCAAAGATCCATCTCGCTCTTTGCTTATTATGTCATCCTCCAAAGGCATTCCACAACACTGACAAATCAATTGTCTTGGTGCTCCCAGCAATGTATTAATTGAAACATTAAATATCTTTGACAAAATTTTCAAGGTCTCAGTATTGGGTACCGTCTCTCCGTTTTCCCACCGCGACACTGCCTGCCTTGTCACAAATGCTTTCTCTGCCAGTTCATCCTGTGACATTCCATTCTTTGTTCGAAGTTCTAACAATACATCTTTTGTTTCCATAGCAACCTCCTATTCTGTTCGTAATTCATAAAACATCTCTATCTGAATTATACCCTTACGAACCAGAAATAGCACGCAACACGCTGTTGCGTTTTTGATGTTATAGTTTCACCTGCACCCTATGCAGCATTTCTTCTCTCCAGGGTGCACCTCTCCCTGACATTTCTGGCTTCACCTGCACCCTGTGCAGCACTTCTTCTCTCCAGGGTGCACCTCCCCCTGACATTTCTGGCTTCACCTGCACCCTATGCAGCGTTTCTTCTCTCTAGGGTGCACCTCCCCCAGACATTTTTAGCTTCACCTGCACCCTATGTAGCATTTCTTCTCTCTAGGGTGCACCTCCCCTAGACATTTTTAGCTTCACCTGCACCCTATGCAGCGTTTCTTCTCTCCAGGGTGCACCTCCCCCTGACATTTCTGGCTTCACCTGCACCCTGTGCAGCATTTTTTCTCTCCAGGGTGCACTTCATCCAGACATTTTTAGTTTCACCTGCACCCTATGCAGCATTTCTTCTCTCTAGGGTGCACTTTCCCCAAACATTTCTGGCTTCACCTGCACCCTGTGCAGCATTTCCTCTCACTAGGGTGCACCTCACCCTAATATCGCTGCAATTTTCTCTCCTAATAAGATTCCGAGGATACAAAATCCCACGCTACATCCTACATATAAGCCTCCCATCACATATGCATGGTTTTCAAACAACTTATATGCCTCCAGAGAAAAAGTGGAAAATGTGGTAAATCCTCCGCATACTCCGGTCTTCCAAAACAATACACTATTTGATGAAGCATTTCCTTTTCTCACAGACACACCGACCACGAACCCAATCAGAATTGCCCCAAGAATATTTGTTATTAAGGTGAGTACAGGAAATCCTGTTCTCACCGGTATCAAGCTAATTGCATATCTAGCCAATGCCCCGATGGCACCGCCCAACGCAACAAACAAAAAATTCATTCTTATCTTCCTCTCGAATCTTAACTACACCAATAACATGCAACCAACACGAACTCAATCATACTTGGAACAAAAAACAAAATTCTTCCAAGTTTTGATTTCTCCACTACAACAAGTGCTCCCAACAAATTTGCAACAATCATTGGAAGTAATCCTATTGTTAAAAGAATTCCTCCTCGTTCCCAGCTTTCCATTGGAATCATTGCTTTCGGGTTTGCAATTGTCGTGCTATGAGAAAGGAACAAAATCCCAGCATATATCAAACATATGATTCCTATCACATTAATCATTAAAACAACATATGCTTTTTTATTCTTATTCATCAGTCCTACCTCTCATCATTCAAAAATCTCTTTACGCCATCCTGTGGCTGTTTCAACTCTGTTCTAAAAAATTCCGGATAATATTTCATTGGGTCATCCAAATCAATCCACTGAAGAAATTCGTCCTGGTCATCTTCCGTCTGGCTCATGCAAATCGGCTCGAAATCTTTCGGAACCTTCATATAAAAGTAATATGAAATTTCATAAATCAACTTGCCTAAATTTCCCGGCGCATCACCATAAAAATAATTCTCATGAATAAATCCTAGGCGTTCCACTTCCAGCTTTACCCCGGTTTCTTCAAACACTTCACGCACCACTGCTTCTTCCGAAGTTTCGCCAAATTTGATTCTCCCGCCAACGGAATATAAATATTCCGAACGAGCTTTGTTTCCTACCATAAGAATCTTGTTACCTTTCATAATAATCGCTCCAACGCGAATATTAATGACTCCCTCATCACAAGGAATTGTCATATCTTTTCCCATAACTCCTCCTAAAATATTTATTTAATACCGCAAACATCATTTTACCACATTTCTTAATTCTATGCATTAACCTCTAATCTGACCAATTATTCCATCGAGTACCCTGCTGTCCAAGGGCTTTGTCATCGTTTCCATCGTGCAAAAGAAATTGTCTCCCAATACATATCCTTCTTTAGCATACAACTGAATTTTTGAAACAGCATTGTTCGCATAATCTTCGTTATCCATCAATCCAAAATGTTCTAAAATGATATTTCTTCTTTTTCTCAAATCTAGTATTGTGAAATCTGGATAAATGATTCCCACCCCTGGTATCTCCAATGGATATTCATACCGATATGCTATATCTTCCTTGTACAACTTGTCTGCTATAATCTTTTCTGACTTCGAGCGAACCCGCTCTCCCTTGTCCGTATATATTTCAACACTATCATCCCAATATTCTTTTCCACAGTATTCGCACTTCTCCCATTCAACCCGAAATTGCTTATCCGTTAAAGTAAACGGCTCAATCAATTTTTGTTTTCCTTTCCCCATCATCTCAAAAACCTGACTCGGATCCGTCTCCTTCAAACCACTGATACATCTGTTTATAATTTTAATTCTTTTTTCTAGCTTTATCTTAAGTTTGTTATAATACTCAGCTTTCACAATTCCGGTCACCCGTTCTTTTTCTTTTACTGGCAAGTATTTCAGAATTTCATCTGCTTCCCTGAGATAGAACTGAAATGAGTCACCACGCGTTTTTACTATTACTGTTTCACCAGATGATTTCATATTTTTTAACTCCTGTTTCAACATTCCTAATAGCTTTTCCATCTTTTGTTTTTCTTCATATAATTCTTGCTCTGCTCCCCTCAAATATTTAGTCTCCTCTCTTTTTTTCTTCTTCTGCACCCTCCACGACATTTTTACGCTCCAGGGTGCACTTTATACCCATCTTTCTCGCTTCACCTGCACCCTCCACGACATTTTCTCGCTCCAGGGTGCATTTAATCCCCTCTTTTCTCGCTTCACCTGCACCCTCCACAGCATTTTCTCGCTCCAGGGTGCACTTAATCCCCTCTTTTCTTGCCTCACCTGCACCCTCCACGACATTTTCTAGCTTCAGGGTGCACTTTCTCTCGCCACAGTCCTCACACAGTTCTTTGGTTTCTTTATTCATACTTTATGTTGCGTTGTTGTTTTTAAAAATATATCCGCTCCGAGCACTCGGTGCGGATATATTTACACATTAACGCAAATCCTCCTGATAAGTCAACACTTAAATTTCTAATCTTCCCATAATTGCGCCATCATCATCCCGCCCAATTATTTCAAACCCCTGACTCAGGCACAGTTTTTGCGATGCCTGGTTCTCCGGATGCCAACAGGCATAGATATTTTCAACTTCTCCATATGGAAAAGTTTTGATATAGTCAATGATTTGTTGCAAAGCTTCCTTGCCATAGCCCTGCTGCTGATATTTCTTATCAATCATCAGGCGATAAATTTCATATGCCGGCATATCATCATAATCA
>JAILRZ010000109.1 GCA_024697845.1 Eubacterium sp.
TTTTTTCCCTTAAAAACAGCATTTTCCATTTTTCAATGTTAATAACTCAATCTTATTTTGTCGAAAAAAGTAGAATTTATGTAAATTAAATTTCTCTTTTATGTTTACCTAAAACCTCAATTATTTTTTTATTGCAACTCCTTCCTATTCATCTTTTATAAAAATCTTTTTATTTTTTTGTTTTTTCTCTCTTTACGACTTTCTTCTTATTATAATATATGTGTTGAAAATGATTTATTTTTGAGTTATTATATTATTGTGTGGGCTTATGTCCCTTTTACTATATAACGGAGGGGTTTATGTTAGAGAAAATTAAAGAAAAATGGCCTGAAATCCTTGATTTTTTAAAACAGGAATTAGGCGTCACAGAGGTTTCTTTTAAAACGTGGATTTTGCCCCTAAAAGTTGAATCCTACGAAGACGATGTTCTTACATTAGTTTTTCCTGGGGATACAAAGATGACTGGGCTTCGTTATATCAATAAAAAATATTATCCACTTTTAAAAGTTGCTATTGAAGAAACGATGAATCAGGAAATCGAACTTGCGATTACTTTATCCGAAGATTCTGAAGAAACAGATGATTATACGGAAGATTTTGTTTCGCAGGAAGAAATTTCCCTGGAAAATAGAATTAAAGAATCTAATCTAGATAAAAAGTATACCTTCGACTCCTTTGTCGTAGGTTCTAATAATGATATCGCTCAGGTAACTTCCCTTGCTGCAGCTGAATCTCCTGGGGAAATATATAACCCTCTTTTTATTTACGGAGGTGTTGGTTTAGGAAAAACCCATTTAATTCAGTCAATTGGTAATTTTGTTTTAGCAAATGACCCAGATGCCAAGGTTCTTTATACTACCAGTGAAAATTTTACAAATGAAGTAATTGACTTACTTGGAAATAAAAAGAATAAAACATCTCAGGAGGACATTATTGAGTTTCGTCAGAAATATCGAAATGTAGACGTTTTATTAATTGACGATATTCAGTTTATTTCCAATAAGGACAGAACACAGGAAGAAATCTTCAATATTTATAATGATTTATTTATGAAGCATAAACAGATTGTTTTTACTTCTGATCGAAAGCCAAAAGATATGGAAGGTATCGAAGACCGACTGATTAATCGTTTTGAGCAGGGGTTAACTGTTGATATCCACAATCCGGATTATGAAACCCGTATGGCTATTCTGAAAGAAAAAGCAAAATCTCTTGGATACGAATTGGATGAACCTGTTTTGCAATATATGGCAAACAACTTCACATCCAATGTCAGAGAATTAGAAGGATCCTTAACCCGTGTAATTTCTTTCTCTAAAATAGGAAGAAACGAAATTACCGTTGATTTTGCAAAAGATGTTCTGAAAGATTTAATTTCACCGAATCAGGAAGAAAAGATAACCTGTGAAAACATTATTGATATGGTTGCGGAACATTTCAACATTTCCGTTTCCGATATCTGCTCAACAAAGAGAAGCAAGGAATTTACAGTTCCAAGACAGATTTGCATGTATCTATGCCGCGCTTATACAGATGATACATTAGAAAGCATTGGCACTTTACTGAAAAAAGATAACCATGCAACTGTCAGCTACGGATATAAGAAAATTAAGAAGGAAATGGCAAATGATCCTACAATCAAAAATACCATTGACATCTTAAAGAAAAAGATCATTCCAAATTAGAATTGTTAATATCTTTGTTAACAACCTGGATTTTTTAGTTAATAAGAGGTTAATGCACTGATAATAACCATCGATAACAAATAATCCACATTCATTTTATGGAAGATTTTATTTCATTTTCTGTTATCAATTGATTCAGAAAATTGTTTATAATTTATGATTTATTAACAAGTTATTATTTTTATACTTATTGGATTTATCGGCTAGAAAACGTTTTTTTATCATATTAACATTGCTTATTATTATGATTATTTTAAATATTTATTTATTGATACGTTCCGATAGTTTCCGTTTTAGAAAATTTTATCATTTTAACAAAGGAGATTATTATGAAATTAGTTTGTAAAAAATCAGATTTAATTGCCGGAATTAATATTGCAATGAAAGCAGTATCCTCAAAAACTACGATGTCTATCTTAGAATGTATTCTGATTGATGCTACAGAAGGAAAAATCAAATTCGTAGCTAATGATATGGAACTTGGTATTGAGACTGTTGTTGAAGGTGAAATTATTGAAGCTGGAAGTATTGCAATTGATGCTAAGATTTTTTCTGAAATTGTTCGAAAGCTTCCTGATAATGAAGTCGTTATCGAAGTGAATGACGAAACGAAAGCAAATATTACTTGTGAAAATGCTAAATTTAATATTTTAGTTAAATCTGCGGATGATTTTTCATATCTTCCTTCTATAGAAAAAAATGATAAAATTAGGATTTCACAGTTTTCATTGAAAGAAGTGATTCGTCAGACAATTTTTACAGTGAATGAAGCAGACAAAAATAAAATTCTTACCGGTGAATTATTTGAAGTTACAGGAAACAAATTGAAAGTCGTTGCACTGGATAAATTCCGTATTGCAATTCGTTATGTGGAATTGAAAGAAGAATACGAAAATCACAAAGTTTTGGTTCCTGGAAAATCATTAAATGAAATCAGTAAGATTTTAACCGGTGGTGTAGATGATGAAGTAAATATTTATTTTACAAACAATCATATCTTATTTGAATTTGATGAAACAAAAGTTGTATCAAGATTAATTGAATGTACCAATTATTTTGATACAGATAAGATGATTAGCAATGATTATAAAACAAAGATTGATGTCAATAAGAGGGAATTGGTTGATTGTATCGATCGTGCAACCTTATTGATTAAAGAAGGCGACAAGAAGCCGGTATTCCTTACTATGAAGGATACCGAATTGGAATTATCAATTAATACCTTTATTGGATCCATGGATGAAAATATTCCAATTTCCAAAGAAGGTACTGATATGATGATTAGTTTCAATCCAAAGTTCTTAATTGATATTTTGAGAGTATTGGATGAAGAACAGGTAAGCATTTACTTTACAAATCCGAAAGCTCCATGCTTTATCCGTGATGAAGAAAATAATTATATTTATGTTGTATTACCGGTAGTGCAGTAAAGAGGATATTATGGAAATTACAATTAAAGACGAATTTATAAAATTAGGACAGGCCTTGAAATTAGCAGGTTTGGTTGATTCCGGAGTGGATGCGAAATTTGTAATCCAGGATGGACAGGTAAAAGTTAATGGTGAAGTGGATCTTCGGAGAGGAAAGAAACTTTATCCGGGTGATACTTTTGAATTTGAAGGAAAAGTCGTTACAGTAAAATAATGATAGTTAAAAAAATTGAATTAAGTAATTTTAGAAATTATAATTCATTAGATTTAGCTTTTGATGCAAAAACAAATATTTTATATGGAGATAATGCACAGGGAAAAACAAATATTCTGGAAGCAATTTATATTTGTTCTACCACAAAATCCCATCGCAGTAGTAAAGATGTGGAATTGATTCGTCTGAATGAAGAGGAAGGGCATATCAAAATATATATTGAAAAGAATAACAGAGAGCATCGCATTGATATTCATTTAAGGAGAAATAAATCAAAAGGAATTGCCATTGATGGAATTCCTATTAAGAAAGCCAGCGAGTTGTTTGGAATTTTTAATGTAATTTTCTTTTCTCCGGAAGATTTGAATCTCATTAAGAATGGTCCTTCGGAGCGAAGGAGATTCATAGATATTGAACTCTGTCAGTTAGATAAAATCTATGTCTATAATTTAATGAATTACAATAAAGTCTTAAGCCAGAGAAATAAATTGTTAAAAGATTTATATTTTAAACCGGATTTGAAGGAAACTTTGGAAGTCTGGGATTTGCAGTTGGCTGAATATGGCAAAAAAATTATAGAGCGCAGAGAACGTTTTATCAAAGATATTAGTAATATTATCAGACCAATCCATGAGAAATTAACAAATGGAAAGGAACAAATAGAAATCTATTATCAAAAAAACTGCGAAGTAGAGGAACTTTATCAGAAAATTGTTGATAACAGAGAAAAAGATATTAAATATAAAACCACATCTGTTGGTCCTCATCGTGATGATATTTTATTCTTTAATCAGGATATGAATATCAGAACATATGGAAGTCAGGGACAGAAAAGAACTGTGGCTTTGTCTTTAAAATTAGCAGAAATCGAATTGGTAAAAGAATTAATTCATGACACTCCGGTATTATTATTGGATGATGTGCTTTCAGAATTGGATTCGGGAAGACAGAATCATTTATTACAGAGCTTTAATGAAACACAAACAATCATTACCTGTACCGGATTGGATGAATTTGTGGAAAATCAATTTAAAATTAATAAAGTATTTCAGGTAACTGAAGGAAATGTTCAGGAAAAGACAGTTCATTAGTAAGAAAAGGCTGTTTGGATAATTTGAAAGGAGTTACTAAAAATGAGTAACAACACAAATGTAACAAATGAATATGGAGCAGATCAGATTCAGGTTTTGGAAGGATTGGAAGCAGTTCGTAAAAGACCTGGTATGTACATTGGTTCGACATCAGCAAGAGGATTACATCATCTTGTATACGAAATTGTGGATAATTCCGTTGATGAAGCATTAGCTGGTTATTGTTCTACCATTGATGTTCAGATTAATGAAGATAATTCCATTACAGTAAAGGATGACGGACGTGGAATCCCAACAGATATTAATAGCAAAACAGGAAAACCGGCCGTAGAAGTTGTATTTACTGTTCTTCATGCCGGAGGTAAATTTGGTGGAGGAGGATACAAGGTATCCGGTGGTCTTCATGGTGTAGGCGCTTCCGTTGTAAATGCGTTGTCAAAATGGTTAGAAGTTAAAGTATATAGAAATGGAAAAGTTCATTTTCAGAGATATGAGTATGGTAAAGTAATTGAACCGTTAAAGGTGGTTGATAGTTGTGATGAAAACTATACCGGTACGGAAGTTACATTTATGCCGGATGATTCTATTTTTGAAACAAATATTTATGATTTCAAGATTCTGGAAACACGTCTTCGTGAAACAGCATTTCTTACAAAGAATTTGAAAATTATTCTTCGGGATGTGAGAGAAGAAAAACCGGTACAGAAAACTTTCCATTATGAAGGTGGTATAAAAGAATTTGTTACATACTTAAATAAAGGAAAACAGGCTTTATATGAAGATGTTCTTTATTGCGAAGGAACAGTGAATAATGTTTATGTTGAGGTTGCTCTTCAGCATAACAATGCGTATACGGAAAATATGCTTAGTTTCGTAAATAATATTAACACGCCGGAAGGTGGTACACAGGTAGAAGGTTTTAAAAGAGCGATTACAAAAACCTTTAATAATTATGCCCGTGCAAATAAAATTTTAAAAGAAAAAGAAGAAAACTTATCCGGTGAAGACTTTAGAGAAGGTCTTACCGCAGTAATTAGTGTTAAAATCGAAGATCCTCAGTTTGAAGGTCAGACAAAGCAGAAGCTTGGAAACAGTGAGGCCAGAGGTGCTGTAGATAATATTGTCAGCGAACAGGTAATGTATTATCTGGAACAGAATCCTCAGGTAGCAAGAATTATTTGTGAGAAAGCTGTTTTGGCACAGCGTGCAAGAAATGCTGCCAGAAAAGCAAGAGAAGCTACAAGAAAAACAGCGTTATCCATTTCTGCATTACCTGGAAAATTAGCAGATTGTTCTGATAAGGATCCAAAGAAATGTGAAATCTTTATTGTCGAAGGAGATTCCGCCGGTGGTTCCGCAAAGAAAGCAAGAACCCGTGCAACCCAGGCAATCCTTCCACTTCGTGGAAAAATCTTAAATGTAGAAAAAGCAAGAATTGATAAAATCATGGATAATGCGGAAATTAAAACAATGATTACTGCATTTGGTACAGGAATTCATGATGATTTTGATATTGAAAAACTTCGTTATGATAAAATTATTATTATGACAGATGCCGATGTGGATGGTGCACACATTGATACATTGATGCTGACATTCTTCTACCGGTTTATGCCGGAGCTGATTAAGCAAGGACATGTATATCTTGCAATGCCACCACTTTATCAGGTTACAAGAAATAAGAAAAATTATTATGCTTACAATGATGATGAACTCAACCAGATTTTAACAGAAATTGGTAGAGATAATCAGAATAAGATTCAGCGTTACAAAGGATTGGGAGAAATGGATGCTTCTCAGTTATGGGAAACAACAATGGATCCGAAGACCAGAATTTTGAAAAAAGTACAGATTGATGAAGACACGATTTCAGAAATTGATTTAACATTCACAACTCTTATGGGAGATGAAGTAGAACCACGTAGGGAGTTTATTGAAAAGAATGCTAAATTTGTTCAGAACTTAGATATATAGGAGGAGAAGATAAATGGAAGATAATATTTTTGATCGAATTACCGATGTCGATTTGAAAGAGACCATGGAAACCTCTTATATTGATTATGCCATGAGTGTTATTGCCTCTCGTGCTTTACCGGATGTAAGAGATGGTTTAAAACCGGTACAGCGTAGAGTTTTGTATTCGATGGTAGAATTAAATAACGGTCCGGACAAGCCACATCGTAAGTGTGCCCGTATCGTCGGTGATACGATGGGTAAGTTCCATCCACATGGAGACAGTTCAATTTACGGTGCTTTAGTAAATATGGCACAGGAATGGAATATGCGTGCACCTTTAATTGATGGTCACGGAAACTTTGGTTCTGAAGATGGCGATGGTGCCGCTGCTATGCGATACACAGAAGCACGTCTTAGCAAAATTTCTATGGAAATGGTTGCAGATATAAATAAAGATACCGTGGAATTTGTACCGAACTTCGATGAAACGGAAAAAGAACCGACTGTATTACCTGCAAGATTTCCAAATTTATTGGTGAATGGTACCAGCGGTATTGCTGTAGGTATGGCAACAAATATTCCGCCTCACAATTTGCGGGAAACCATTGATGGTGTTGTAAAAATTATTGATAATAAAGTTGATGAAGATAGAGAAACATCCATTGAAGAATTAATGGAAATCATTAAGGGACCGGATTATCCTACCGGTGGTGTGATTTTAGGACGCCATGGAATTGAGGAAGCATATCGTACCGGTCGTGGTAAGATTGTGACTCGAGCTGTTTCAGAAATTGAGACAATGGAAAATGGAAAGAGTCAGATTATCATTACAGAACTTCCATATATGGTAAACAAAGCAAAACTGGTGGAAAAGATTGCAATGTTACATAAGGAAAAGAAGATTGATGGAATCACTGATTTGCGCGATGAATCCGATCAGGAAGGTACACGAGTAGTAATTGAAGTACGCCGTGATGCCAATGCGAATGTATTATTGAATCAGCTTTATAAGCATACGCAGTTGCAGGATTCTTTTGGTGTAATTATGCTTGCATTAGTTAATGGAGAACCAAAGGTATTAAATCTCCATCAGATGCTTACAGAATATCTGAATCATCAGAAAGATGTTATTACAAGAAGAACAAAATTTGAATTAAATAAAGCAGAAGAACGAGCTCATATTATCAAAGGATTGTTAATTGCCTTAGATCATATTGATGAAGTAATTAAGTTGATTCGTGCTTCCCGTACAACACAGGATGCTAAGAATAGCTTGATTGAACGTTTTGGATTATCTGATGCTCAGGCTCAGGCAATCGTTGATATGAGACTTCGTCAGTTAACAGGATTAGCTCGTGAGGACTTGGAAGCAGAATATGCTGAATTAATGAAACGCATTGATTACTTGAAATCCATTCTTGCAGATGAAAAGAAATTATTGTCTGTCATTAAGGAAGAAATTCTTGTAATTCGTGATAAATTTGGTGATGATCGTCGGACAAAGATTGGTCGCAACATAGGCGATTTATCTGATGAAGACTTAATTCCAAAAGAAGACATTGTGATTGCAATGACAAATCTTGGTTATATTAAGAGAATGTCTGTAGATAATTTCAAATCACAGAATCGTGGCGGTAAGGGAATCAAGGGAATGCAAACCATTAATAATGACTTTATGCGTGATTTATTTATGGTATCTACCCATGATTATATTCTTTTCCTGACCAATACAGGGCGAATTTATAAATTAAAAGCTTATGAAATTCCAGAAGCAGGTAGAACTGCAAGAGGAATGGCAATTGTAAACTTATTGCAATTGCAGCCAAATGAAAAGATTTCTGCTATGGTAGAAATGAAAGAATTTGAAGATGATAAATACTTATTAATGGCAACTAAAAAGGGTACTATTAAGAAAACACCATTAAATGCCTATGTAAATATCAGAAAGAGTGGAATTCAGGCAATTACATTACGAGAAGGTGATGAATTAATTGATGTATCTATTTCTGATCAGCAGGATAATATTCTTTTGATTACAAAAAATGGACAGGCAATTAAGTTTAGCGTTCAGGATGTTCGTGAAACAGGACGTTCTGCTATGGGTGTCCGTGGTATTGAATTGAAAGAAAATGATGAAGTGATTTCTATGCAGTTCGAAAAAGATGGCGAATGCATTTTAATTGTATCTGCAAATGGAATGGGCAAGAGAACTCCATTCTCAGAATTTAAACTTCAGAACCGAGGCGGAAAAGGTGTTAAATGCTATAAGATTTCCGACAAGACAGGAGAAGTTGTTGGAGCAAAAGCTGTCAATGAAGGAAATGAAGTTATGATGATTACAAATGAGGGAATTGTAATCAGAATGTTTGTGGATGATATTTCTATTCTTGGACGTGTAACATTAGGCGTGAAGTTGATGAATACCGGAGCAGGAAAAGATATCGTCGTTGCCAGCATCACAAAAGTAATGGAAAGTGTTACACAGGCAGATGCAGAAGAAGCTGCCAAAGAGGCAGAACAAATGGCAAAAGAAGAAAATGAAAATTCTGAAGAGGAAGCCAAAGGCGAAACAGAGGAATAAATTATATAAGGCGGCTAGTTTAGTCGCCTTTGTTATGTGAAATAAAAGAAAAGGATAGGGAAAATGAGAACAATCAATACAAATGAAGTGACAAAGAACATCAAAGAAATGTGTATCGAAGCAAATCATTATTTGTCTGACGATATGTTAAAGGTATTTCAGCAGGCAAAGGAACAGGAAGAGTCTCCGCTTGGAAAACAAATTTTAGAACAGTTAGATGAAAATCTTAAGATTGCATCTGCAGATATGATTCCAATTTGTCAGGATACCGGTATGGCAGTGGTTTTTATCGAAATTGGACAAGATGTGCATTTTGAAGGAGATAATCTAGAAGATGCAATTAATGAAGGGGTTCGACAGGGATATGTGGAAGGATTTCTTCGTAAATCGGTTGTAAAGGATCCAATCATCAGAGAAAATACAAAGGATAATACCCCAGCGGTAATTCATTATAGCATTGTCCCGGGAGAAAACGTAAAAATTACCATTGCTCCAAAGGGATTTGGAAGTGAAAATATGAGTAAGGTATTTATGTTAAAACCAGCAGACGGAATTGAAGGTGTGAAGGAAGCAGTCTTATCTGCAGTTAGAGATGCAGGACCAAATGCTTGCCCTCCAATGGTTGTAGGCGTAGGAATTGGAGGTACCTTTGAAAAGTGTGCATTCCTGGCAAAGAAAGCATTGGCGAGACCTGCAGATTCTAATTCAGAAATTCCATATGTAAAAGAATTAGAAGAAGAGTTATTAGAGCGAATTAATTGCTTAGGAATTGGACCGGGTGGTCTGGGTGGAACAAAAACTGCATTGGCAGTTAATGTGGAAACATATCCGACTCATATTGCAGGGCTTCCTGTAGCAATTAATATTTGCTGTCATGTGAACAGACATGTAAGCCGTACAATCTAAATCTAGATATAGTAAAATAAGAAAGTATATTATAATAGGAAGAAACTCGTAACAAACGACACAAAATATAGTGGTTTTAGAATGAAAATCATGGAAATATAGTGTAGATTTCATAAATAAGGAGAAAAAAAATGAATCAAAATATTCAGGCACCATTGGATCCAACCGTGGCAAAAGAATTGAAAAGTGGAGACTATGTATATATTACAGGAACAATTTATACTGCAAGAGATGCAGCCATTCTTTTATGTGCTGCATCTCTTGC
>JAILRZ010000168.1 GCA_024697845.1 Eubacterium sp.
AAGTGTATATGACGTAATAAAGAAATATGATGGAAAACTATTGGAAATCCGGTTGAGAATTCATTCCCCAATTATATTACAGTTGATTGATGATGAATGTATTTTAACGGGATTTATTGTGAGCGAAGAAATGTTAGAGCGTGTCATTGAAAAAATCACCCATTATTCTCTTTACGCTTATGAAAGAGAATTCAGGGATGGATATTTGACGGTGGAAGGGGGACATCGAATTGGATTTGCAGGAGAAGGAATATATCAACAGAACAAACTGGTGGGAATGAAAAACATTTCTTTTATGAATATCCGAATATGTCATCCGGGAATTGATTGGAATGAGGAGTTGCTGTGGCACTTGACAGAGGGAAAACGTGTAAAAAATACTTTGATTATTTCGTCTCCAGGATTGGGAAAAACCACAATGCTTAGACACCTGATTCGAAAGTTCAGTCATAATTATTCCGGGACAAGCATATCTGTTATTGATGAGAGAAATGAATTATCCGGTTCTTATGGAGGAATCCCTCAAATTGATTTAGGACCAAGGACAGATGTTTTTTCCGGGATGGACAAGGAGGAAGGGATTCTTCATTCAGTTCGAAGCATGGCGCCTAAAATCATTGCAGTGGATGAGATTGGTACGGAACAGGAATTTCGAATTTTACAATGGGCCATAAACAGTGGAGTTTCGATTATTGCAACCATTCACGGAAGCAACGTCATGGATGTGAAAAAGAAAATCGGCAGGGAATTAGCAGAAGCGTTTCAATGCTATATTTTAATTTCGGAAAGGGGGAAATATCAATGTTTTTAAAAATAATCGGTACAGGGTTACTAATGATATCCAGTAGTGGATATGGATTCTATTTAAAAAACAGGTATCGGAAAAGATTACTGGGAATTGAGGAGGTGTGTCAATATTTAGAAGAATTAAAGGGAGAAATTAAGTACCGGAATCAAGATTTTTTTCGGGTGTTTTTGGAATTGGAAAAAAACAGACGAACTCCTTTTTTAGGACAAGTCATTTGTAAAGAACTAAAATCAGGAAAAAGTATCTCAGAGGCCTGGTGCATTTCCGTAAAAGAAAATGCAGACCGGATGGCGTTGAAAGGTCATGAAAAAATGATACTTCTTGAGTTGGGAAATCAGTTGGGAAAAAGTAACAGTGAGACGCAAACAAATCTTTTGATTTTATATCAAAACAAGTTGCATATGTTATGGAAAGGGTTAAAAAAAGAAGAACAGAATCAATGCAAAATGTATTCAACCTTAGGTATTCTTGGGGGCGTTATGATTGGGTTAATCGTGGTCTGATGGTGAAATATGAGTATTAGTTTAATTTTCAAAATAGCAGCGGTTGGAATGATTGTTTCAGTAGTGGGACAGATTTTAAAACATAGCGGCAGAGAAGAACAGGCTTTTTTAACCAGTCTTGCAGGATTGATTCTCGTATTGATGTGGATTGTTCCTTATATTTATGAGCTGTTTTCAACAATCCAAAGATTGTTTGAACTGTAAAAAAACAGGAGAAGGAAAATGATTGTCATTGGAATTGCAGGAATTGCCTCAGCTTTATTGGCATTACAATTGAAACATGTGAAAGAAGAGTATGCCATTTTAATTACATTATGCGGCTGTTTATTTATTCTGTTTTCCACACTGAAAGGAATTCAGAGCATTGTTACAATTTTGAATCAGATTACATCACTAAGTACTATTGGAAAAGGTTATATAAAGATTCTCTTAAAACTGACCGGGATTTCTTTTGTGGCAGAAATCTCCTCGGATATTTCAGGGGACTGTGGATTTGATGCATTAGCAAAACAAATTCAAATTTTCGGGAAGATATCAATTCTGGTTGTGAGTTTGCCGGTGTTTACGGAAATAATTCTGGCGATTGGAAAGTTATTATCATGAAAAAAATAATTCTATTTATGATTTTGTTTCTTTTCTCAATGGGGAAGAATGTGCAGGGGAGTGAAGGATTTGTGATGGAAGACTTTGATTTGACGGAAAGTTTTCAGAGTTTACAGGAACATGATTATCAGAAAGAATTGGGAAAAGAAATTCTTCAGGAATTACAGGAAGGAAATATCAAAGAGGTTTTCCTGTTAGTGGGAACGTGGATCAAAGAAAAAACGATCGGTGAATTGTTATCTTTAAGAAAAATAATTCTAAACTTTATGGTTCTTGTGTTGATTTCTGCGTTGTTTACAAATTTTTCCAATGCGTTTTCAAAAAACGGAGTTTCGGATACCGCATTTTATATTTGTTATCTTTCCGGAATCTCAATGATGATTTCCTTGTTTGATATGGTAGTTCAATTGGGAATTGGATTTATGGAGTTTGTTGTTGCATTTATGAGTGCAACAATTCCGACGTATTTTGTTGCAGTATCTCTGCTGGGACAGGCTTCTGCGACGGGTTTTTATCATTTTATGCTAATCAGTATAGGGATGGTTAATTATTTGTTCCTAAAGGTATTTGTTCCCTTAATCAAAGTTTATTTAACAGTGGGATTGATTAACAACATTTCGAAAGAAAAACTTCTTTCTAAGTTTTGCGAATTCCTTCGATACATTATGAAAAAAGGAAGCAAGTTCTTGGTAGGAGGTATTATTGGAATTAATTTGTTGCAATCTCTATTGCTGCCAAATATCGATGCGACTAAAAATTCCATGGTAATGAAAATGGCCCAATCAATTCCTGGAATCGGGACAAGCATCGGAGGGTATTCAGGAGTTTTGGTAGGAAGTCTTCATTTGATTAAAAATGTGATTGGAGGATATGCAATTGTTGTATTGTTGCTAATTTGTCTTGTTCCCTATATAAAAATACAGTGTTATCATTTGGCGCTGCAGCTTCTGTTGGCAATGAGCCAGCCGGTGGCGGAACAGCGAATCGTGTCCGGTTTTCAAATTGTTGCGGATAGTATGGAAATGCTTGCTAATCTGGTGCTGTCCATAGGAATTCTTTTTATTGTTGGTATTGCAATTGTTTGTGTTTCAACGAACTATATTCGGTAGGAGGAAAGATGGATTGGATTTATGGCTATATTAAAAATATTGTTATCTTCATGTTGATGACAACAATGATTCTGAATCTTTATCCCAGAGAGGAATTTGAAAAATATATCCGGCTTTTTGCAGGACTATTGTTGTTATTGTTAATGCTTCATCCGGTGTTACAGTGGAAAGAGAAATCTTTTTCTCCGGAAGCATATTTGGAAACTATGGTACCGGAGCGTGACATTGATTTTGAAAAAAGACAGAAGGAGTTAGAGCAGAATTTATATGAGCGAATGGATGGAAAAACTGAAAAAAACAGAATTGATTTCTTTGATGAAAAATAAATTTTACCTTCTGTTTATCTTAGGCATATTGTTAATTGGTATTTCATATGTTGATATCGGGGAGACAGAAAAAGAAAAGAAAGAACCGAAAACAGAAGAAGTTCCCGAAGATTATACAACTCGTTTGGAACGGAAACTTCGAAAAATGCTCCAGGGGATGGAGGGGATTTCTGATGTGAAAGTTATGGTGACATTAAAAAACAGTACGGAAAAAATAGTAAAGGAAGATGTGGAATCTGAAAAGAATCAAAGCGAGGAAGGAACGAAAAGTGAACAGGAGATTCATTACAAAAAAACAACTGCTGTTTTTTCCGCAGACGGTGAACAACCGTATGTTGTAAAAGAAATCTATCCGAAAGTCGAAGGTGTGGCAATATCCGCAAAAGGAATCGGAACTATCAAAAGAAAAAATGAAATCATCCAAATGATGGTGGCATTATTTGATTTACCGGTACATAAAATATCTATTATGGAAAGTTAGTGGAGGAAGTATGAAGAAAGTGTTTCAAAAAAATCAGGTGGTAGTAACAGTTCTGGCAATTCTCATTGCGGTGGCAGGATATTTGAAATATACCTATGAAAATCCGGAAGCATTACAAACGGCAAAGCAGGCAAATCAATCATTATATGAGAAGGTTTATGGGGAGGATGCTTCGAAGGAGAAGGGAGATCTTGAGAGTCTGGAGGAACCGACAGTAGAACCCGGTGCGGCAGTTCTGACCAACCAAACAGAATTTACCAATTATATGATGCAGGCTAAATTAGAAAAGGAGCAGTTACGTTCCCAGAACATGGAGCAGTTGCAAAGCATAATTGAGAATGAGCAGTTGTCGGAAAAAGAGAAGCAAAAAGCAGTGGATTCGGTAGTGGAGATGAAAAAACAGATGGAAATGGAAAACAATATTACGGAACTTTTAAAAGCGAAAGGCTATGAAAATATTCTAGTGACAATTTCGGGGCAACAGGCAGATGTAATTCTCCCGGACAGTGAATTAAATGATAACGCTAAAATACAGATTGAAAATGTGGTAAAGCGTAAAACCGGATATGATGCTGAGCAAATTATTATTACACCTGCAAAGGAGTGAACAAAAGTAGTTGCGATTATGCAACTACTTTTTTGCTGGGCATCTGGGAATAATCATTGTAAAAAAAGGGGAATAATGTTATAATAAACGAAGATTTTGAAAGTTAGGAGGCATTTATGGACGGACAGAGAAATACTTATAAGATATATGACCATTCAGAATTAGGAGAAGTACATATCAGTGATGATGTGCTCGCTGTAATTTCTGCGATGGCTGCTACGGAAGTGGATGGTGTTTTGGCAATGGCCGGAAACATCACATCAGAATTGATTTCAAAACTTGGAATGAAAAAGTTGTCCAAGGGCGTTCATGTAGATGTTGCTGAGAATACAGTAATGGTTGATTTATCCATCATCTTAAAAATGAACGTGAACATTTTAGCTGTATCGAAAAAGATACAGGATCGAGTTAAGAGCACATTGGAAAATATGACTGGCATGGAAGTTGCAAATGTTAATGTATACATTTCAAGCGTAGCATCAAATTAGGATTAAGATTTGTTTAGGGTGCCTTGTTTAGGGCACCCTTTTGTTTTAGGAGGAAAGAATGAAACTAACATTTATAAGAGAAAACACCTTTCGATTGTTGTATTTGAGTACCTTTCACAAGGAAGAAGACTTGGATACACAGGTAGAACGTTATCTGGAGAAAATGGAAAATCCGGATGATATTGAGGAATTAAAGGAATTTCATTTGGAAGAGTTGGAATATCCAATTAAAAATAAAGAAAAAGAATTGATTTTAAATCGATTGAAAGATATTAGAGAGAAAACAGATGAAATTGACAGCTTAATTAATGAGTCTGCAGTGAAATGGACTACAGACCGTATGCCAAAGACGGATCTGACCATTTTACGATTGGCAATTTATGAGATCAAGTTTGACGAAAAGGTACCGACCAAAGTGGCGGTTGATGAAGCTGTGGAACTTGCGAAAAAATATGGAACAGATAATTCACCGAAATTTATTAACGGTGTTTTAGCAAAATTTTTCTAAAAATGAGATGGTAAATGATGGATTCTATTTATACTGTTGGACAGGTTAATCGCTATATCAAGAATATGTTTGACCAGGATTACCTGCTGAAAACCATTTCTGTGAAAGGGGAGGTCAGCAATTGTAAATACCATACGTCAGGACATATTTATTTTAGTATCAAAGACCAAACCGGCGTGATGCAGGCAGTGATGTTTGCGGGAAATCGAAAGGGCTTGAACTTTCAGATGGAAGAAGGACAGACCGTTATCGTTACCGGAAGCATCAGTGTTTATGAACGGGATGGCAAATACCAGATGTATGCGAGAAAAATTGAATTAGAAGGAACAGGACTTTTGTATCAGCGATATGAACAGTTGAAGCAGGAGTTGGAAGAAATGGGATTGTTCTCACCGATGTATAAGAAAAAGATTCCGACCTATGCAATGAAAATCGGAATCTGTACAGCGGAAACAGGAGCAGCGATTCAGGATATTATCACCGTCAGTAAACGACGGAATCCCTATGTACAACTGGTGTTATATCCATGTCTTGTGCAGGGGGCAGGAGCGGCACCGGATATTGTTCGTGGAATTCAATATCTGGACCGGTTGGGATTGGATGTGATTATTGTTGGACGTGGTGGTGGTTCCATTGAAGATTTATGGGCTTTTAATGAGAAAATTGTTGCCCAGGCAATTTTTAATTGTAACACCCCTATCATTTCGGCTGTGGGTCATGAAACGGATGTGACCATTGCAGACTTTGTAGCAGATCAAAGAGCAGCAACCCCATCAGCCGCAGCGGAACTGGCAAATTTTGAATATGACGGATTTCAGGAAAAGTGCAATCAGGCAAAACAATTACTACAGCGACAGTTTAAAAATCGACTGGAACTGATAAGGGAAAAATGCAAAAATCTGGAAAGCCGTTTGGAACGATATAGTCCGGGACATCAGTTGTTATCAAAAAAACAGCGACTGGCTGATTTTGAGATTCAACTGGAACGGGAAATGAAAACAATCTTGGAACGAAAGAAAGCCATTGTTCCTGATTGTCGAAAAGAATTGGAGAATTCTTATATGGCAATCTATCAAAAGCGTACGCAGCGACTGGCTATCTTATCTGAACAGCTAAACGGACTTTCTCCACTGAAAAAAATATCCAAAGGTTTTGCTTATGTGGAGGATGAAGCAGGAAAACCGGTGACTACAATTGGACAGTTACAGGTAGATAGTGAAGTAAGTATGATTATGAAAGATGGAAGAATTCAGGCAAAAGTTCTTGAAATTGAAGGAGAAGAAATCTATGGAAAAGAATAATACCATTGAAGAAAATTTTGAGGAAATTCAAAACATCATTACTGCGATGCAGGGAGAAGAAATGACATTGAATGAATCTTTTGAACAATATAAGAAGGGTTTGGAACTTGTCAAAAACTGCAATGACCAGATTGAAAGAATAGAAAAAGAAATGCAGGTGATTGGTGAGGGGAATGGAAATGTTTAAAGAACAGTTGAATGAAAAAGTAATTGAGATTGAAAACATATTGAAATCTTTCGAACCGAAGGAAGAAGGTTTTCAGAAACTGATTTTTGAAGCGATGAATTATAGCCTGAATGCAGGCGGAAAGCGTTTGCGTCCAATGTTGTTTCTGGAAAGTTATCGTTTATTTCAAAAAAATGACGTGGAAGCATATCCTTTTTTAGCGGCTTTAGAGATGATTCACACCTATTCTCTGGTGCATGATGATTTGCCGGCAATGGATAATGATTTATACCGACGCGGAAAGAAAACAACGCATGCAGTTTACGGAGAAGATATTGGAATTCTTGCAGGAGATGCATTACTGAACTTTGCTTATGAAATTATGAGTAATGCAGTGGCAAACAGTGCTAATACGAAAGAGGCGGCTTCCACAATGGCATACATTGCAAAAAAGGCCGGAGTATATGGTATGGTGGGAGGACAAACAGTAGACGTTTTAAATGAAAACAAGGAAATGACTTTGGAGACGATTTTGTTCATTCACCGGTTGAAAACAGCTGCTTTGATTGAAGCGTCTTTAGTTGGTGGTGCTATTCTTGCGGGTGCGAATCAGGAAACTCTTCAGAAATTGGAAAAGATTTCTGAAAATGTTGGATTGGCGTTTCAGATTCAGGATGATATTCTGGATGTGACCAGTACGACAGAGGTGCTTGGGAAACCGGTTATGAGTGATGAAAAAAATCATAAAACAACGTTTGTATCTCTGAAGGGATTGGAAGAGTCAAAAGAATATGTAAGAAAATATTCTGAAGAAGCAAAGAACCTGCTTGTGGAAATTGGAAAGGAAAACAATCAGGATATAACTTTTTTAAAGGATTTAATTCTTTCTTTAATGAATAGAGAAAAGTAACAAGGAAAGAGGCATCCCTATGGGAAAAATATTAGATAAAATAAACAAGCCGAATGATGTTCGCAGACTGAATAAAAAATATTATAAAAAACTTGCAGAAGAAATTCGTGAATTCTTGCTTGAAAATGTTAGTCAGACCGGAGGACATCTTGCATCCAATTTAGGAGCTGTGGAATTGACCATTGCATTGCATTCTGTAATGCGTTTTCCAAAGGATCAGATTGTCTGGGACGTAGGACATCAGGCGTATACACATAAATTACTTACAGGAAGACGTGAGGAATTTGCAAAGATGCGTCAGTTGGGGGGCATGAGCGGATTTCCGAAACGTCATGAAAGCCCTTGTGACAGTTTTGATACCGGTCATAGTTCAACATCTATTTCCGCTGCATTGGGAATGGCTACTGCCAGAAAATTGAATGGTGGAAAAGAAAAGATTGTTGCGGTGATAGGAGATGGTGCTTTAACCGGTGGAATGGCATTGGAAGCATTAAATAATGTCTCACAGCTAAAAGAAAATTTTGTGATTATTTTAAATGATAACAATATGTCGATTTCGGAAAATGTTGGTGGAATGTCCAATTATCTCAATAAATTACGTGTCGGAGAACGGTATAATGAATTTAAGGTGGATGTGGAACATTCTTTAAGCAAAATTCCAATGGTTGGAAATACTCTGGTTCGTAAGGTAAAAAATACGAAAGATCATGTTAAAGGACTGTTACTGGATTCCAGTTGGTTTGATGACTGGGGAATCACTTATATTGGTCCGGTAGATGGACATAATATGAAAGAGATGATTTCAATTTTTGAACGTGCATTTAAAATTAATCATCCGATTTTGATTCATGTGAAAACAGTAAAAGGAAAAGGGTATCTTCCTGCAGAAGAAAGACCGGCATTATATCATGGAGTCGGTTCCTTTGATTTGGAAGAAGGTGCAGAAGGTAATTCAAATAAAGCGCCTTCCTATACAGATGTTTTTTCAAAGAAACTAGTTTCTATGGCAGAAAAGGATTCCAGCATTGTTGCAATTACAGCAGCGATGCCTGATGGAACAGGTCTTAGCAGATTTCAGAAGTATTATCCGGATCGATTCTTTGATGTGGGAATTGCTGAAGAACATGCAGTTACTTTTGCGGCAGGTATGGCAGTAAAAGGATTGAAACCATATTTGTCTGTCTATTCTTCCTTTTATCAAAGAGCTTATGACCAGATTCTGCATGATGTGTGTTTACAGAATCTGCCAGTGCGGTTTATCATTGATCGTGCCGGATTGGTTGGACAGGATGGAGAAACACATCAGGGAGTATTTGATATTTCCTTCTTATCGGCAATGCCGAATATGACTGTATTGGCTCCGAAAGATGGGAATGAGTTGGAACAGGCAATGGAATTTGCAGATACGATTGATGGACCGGTGGCAATTCGTTTTGGCAGGGGAAAAGCATATGTATCTGACCAATGGGAAGCAATGGAATTAGGAAAAGCACAGGTACTTCAGACGGGAGAAAAGGTTGCGCTTCTTGCAGTTGGTGGTATGGTGGAAGAATGTGCGAAAGCAGTAGAGCGATGCAGTCAGGACGGAATAAATATTTCTTTCATCAATGCGCGATTTGTGAAGCCTTTTGACAAGGATATGATTCGCCAGCTTCAGAAAAAACATTCCCATCTATTGATTGTAGAGGAAGGTATTAAGCAGGGTGGTTTTGGACAAACAGTAGAAGCTTTTGTGGAAGAAGAAAAACTATCCCTGAATGTGGAAACTATGGCAATTGATGATTGTTTTGTAGAGCATGGTACGGTTCCGGAACTTAGAAAACGTTTGGGACTGGACGCAGAAACAATTTATAATAAAGTGAAAGAAAGAATGTTATGAAAGAACGATTAGATGTATTGTTGGTGCAAAGAGGATTGGCACCATCCAGAGAAAAGGCAAAGGCAATTATTATGAGTGGAATTGTTTTTGTCGATAATGAGAGAGAAGATAAGGCAGGAACTTTTTTTGATGAAAAAGTTCAGATTGAAGTCCGGGGAAAAACATTGAAATATGTAAGTCGTGGTGGACTGAAATTAGAAAAGGCAATGGAATGTTTTGGCGTTCAATTGGAAGATAAGATTTGTATGGATGTCGGGGCATCAACTGGTGGATTTACAGATTGTATGTTGCAAAATGGAGCAAAAAAAGTTTACTCTGTAGACGTAGGACATGGTCAGTTGGCATGGAAACTAGTAACGGATGAGCGAGTGGTTTGTATGGATAGAACGAATATCCGTTATGTCACACCGGATGATATTGAAGATGAAATTGAATTTGCTTCCATTGATGTCTCTTTTATTTCTTTGACAAAAGTTCTGATGCCGGTTCGTGAATTGTTAACAGAAGACGGACAGATTGTCTGTTTGATTAAACCACAGTTTGAAGCAGGACGGGAGAACGTAGGAAAGAAGGGCGTTGTTCGAGATAGAAAAGTACATATTCAGGTAATTGATACGGTGATTGATTTTGCAAGGGAAATCGGATTTAAAGTTTTGAATTTAGATTTTTCTCCGGTCAAGGGCCCGGAAGGAAATATAGAATATTTATTATATTTGCAAAAAGATTCTGAAAATCAGATCGAGGAACAGATGGTTTCTTCAACGGATGTGGTGAACGCCTCTCATGAAACTTTAGACCACTAATCATAAAAAGTATTTGGAGGAAATATGAACAAATTTGCGATTATTACGAATAAATACAAAGATGAAAAACAACAGCTCGCAAAAAATATTGCGGCGTACATTGAACAAAATGGTGGAAAATGTTCCATTCATAACAATGTGGATGAAAGTACCGGAGAATATCGTGAGATTCCACATAAGGAAATTCCGGAAGGAGTGGAATGTGTAATCACCATCGGCGGAGACGGAACGCTACTACATGCAGCAAAGGATTTGAAATCCAAGGACGTTGTATTTATTGGGGTGAATAAAGGAACGTTAGGATTTCTTGCTGAAATTCATCAGGATCAGGTGGAAGATGCAATGAATCGCCTGTTAAAGAATCAGTTTCATGTGGAATCAAGAATGATGCTGGAAGGGGAAGTGATTCGAAAGGATGAAGTGGTATTTCGAGGGAATGTGTTGAATGAAATTGTAATTCATCGCGGTCGGGATTTTTCTGTTACGACGTTGGAAGTGTTTGTAAATCAGCAAATGTTAGGAAGATATTCGGCGGATGGAATGATTTACTCTACGCCTACCGGATCTACGGCATATAATCTGTCAGCAGGAGGCCCTGTTGCCAGACCGGATTCCAAAATGATTATTATGACGCCAATTTGTCCTCACAGTATTGGTGGAAGAAGTATAATTTTTTCCAAAAAGGATGTGCTGGAAACAGTAATCGGGCCGGCAAAACATCCGAACATCGAAGGCAGAACCGTTATTTTTGATGGGGATAGCGTGTTTGAAGTAGTGTCAGGAGATAAAATTCGTGTGCAAATGGCAGTTGAGGAAACAAAGATTGCAAAATTGGATGATAGTAGTTTCCTCCAGGCAATTAAAGATAAAATAGGAGATTAGTATGAAATCAGGAAGACAAAAGGCGATACTGGAATTAATCCGTCTGTATGAAATTGACACGCAGGAGGAATTGGTAAAGCGATTAAAGGAAAAAGGATTTGAGGTTACTCAGGCAACGATTTCCAGAGATATTAAACAATTGCATTTGATTAAAGTTCCTGCGTCTACAGGAAAGCAGAAATATGCGGTTTCTGCAATGGAAGATCAGACTACTGCCAACAAATATATGAGAGTTTTGGCAGATGGCATTATTTCTGTAGAATCTGCAGGGAATATCTTAGTGATTAAAACCGGTTCCGGATTGGCCATGGCAGTGGCAGCTGCAGTGGATTCCTTGAAACTGGAAGGAGTCTTAGGGAGTATTGCAGGAGATGACACAGTAATGTGTGTCGTAAAAGAACATAGTCAAATATCTCAGGTGGTTCGGCAATTGAATCATTTGAGTAATCGGGGTTAAATACTTGGAGAAAACACAAGAAGGAGGAAATCATGTTACAAAATCTACACGTAAAAAATTTAGCTTTAATTGAGGAAGTGGACGTGGACTTCCAAAACGGACTGATTGTGTTTACAGGAGAAACCGGAGCGGGAAAATCCTTGCTTCTCGGCTCGGTGAATGTTGCCTTGGGACAGAAGGTATCTAGGGAATTGATTCGTCAAGGAACGGACTATCTGTTAGTGGAACTAACCTTTTCTGTGAAAGAGCAGGAAATGGAGCGTTTAAGAGCTATGGATATATACATGGAAGACAATAGCGTTACCGTAACTAGAAAAATTTCCGGAGGTCGCAGTGTTTCAAAAATCAACGGAGAAACCGTTAATCTGGCAACATTAAAAAAAGCAATGGCTCTATTACTGGACATCTATGGACAGCACGAACACCAGTCTTTATTATATCCAAAAAAACAAATGGAAATCCTGGATATTTATGCTAAAGATGAAATGGAATCTCTGCTGGAAAAACAGAAGAATCTATTTCGTCAATATCAGCAGTTAAAAAAACAGTTTGAAGAGATGGATATGGATGAGTCCAAAAGAGCTAGAAAAATTGAATTTTTGGAATATGAAGTGAATGAAATCTGCTCGGCGAATTTGCAGTGTGGTGAGGATCAACTGTTGGAAAAGGAATTTCGAAAGATTTCAAACGGCAGAGAAATCCTGGGACATTTATCCGAAGTATATCATGAGATTGGTTATGATTCGGCACAGGGCGCCGGAGAATGTATTTCTCGGGCGATTCGGAGTATCAGTTCAATTTCTGAGATGGATGAACAGATTCCTGAATTTCAAAATATGCTTTTTGAATTGGACGAATTATGTCGTAATCTGGCAGGAGAGATTTCGGCATATCATCAGGAAATGGAGTTTGACGCAGAGTATGCGAAAGAAGTCGGGGAACGATTGGATTTGATTAATCATTTGAAATTGAAGTTTGGACAAAGCATTGATGAAATCCTTTTGTATGCAGAACAGAAAGAAAAAGAATTGGACACTCTGAAGAATTATGAGTTGGTGGCAGAAGAAACGAAAAAGCAGATTCAGAAGGCCTACAACAAGATGGAAATACTTTGCGGACAGATTTCTGATATACGAAAAAAGGCGGCTCGAAAATTAGAACAGGAAATCAAAAATGCATTAATGGAATTGAATTTCCTTTCTGTAGAATTTGAAATTTCCATAAATAGGAAGAATGAAATTGGTGAAAATGGATATGATGATATTGAATTTTTAATTTCAACAAATCCGGGAGAGCCGAGAAAACCGTTGGGAAAAGTTGCTTCCGGAGGTGAATTGTCTAGAGTGATGCTTGCAATTAAATCAATTTTGGCATCAGAAGAAGATGTAGATACCTTGATTTTTGATGAAATTGATACCGGAATCAGTGGAATTACTGCTCAGAAAGTTGCTGAGAAGATGGCAAAAATCAGTCGAAAACATCAGATACTTTGTATCTCCCATTTATCCCAGATTGCTGCAATGGCAGATGACCATTATTTAATTGAAAAGAAATTGGAACATGAAAGAACCATAACGAATATTTCACGTTTGAATCGTCAGCAATCCATTCAGGAAATTGTACGAATTAACAGTGGAAGCGAAGTGACAGATGCCGCGCTGAAACAGGCCGAAGAATTGAAAGAAATGGCAGAACAAGTAAAAAGTAACTTGAGTTAAATGAAGATTAGAATCCATATTAAGAAGGAGGAGAGTACCTCCTTCTTTTTTGTTATACAATTATGGAGGAACAATATGAGTAAGAAAAAAATAAAAATTATAGGAAAATATCTATTTTTGGCAGGACTGATTATTGGAATTGTATCGGTGATCCTTTATGAAAAGGATCATCCGTTTCGGACAATGGCAGTGGACTATCAGATAAAGGAAGAATATGTTTATCCGGTTGGATTACCGGTAGGGATTTATCTGAGAACAAATGGTGTTATGGTAATTGACACAGTAACTGTGGAAGGAAAAGATGGAACAGTAAAAAATCCTACAAATGGGAGAATTCATTCAGGAGATTATATTACTGCATTTAATGGGGAACCGGTGGGAAACAAGTCGAAACTGCAATATCTGATTCAAAAAAATCAAATCAGTCCGGTTGTGTTGTCGGTGGTTTCAAATAACATCTGGAAAAAGGTTCAAATTACTCCCGTGAAGACAAAAAATGGAGAGTATCAACTGGGGATTTGGATTCGAGATGATATGCAAAGTATCGGTACGCTTAGTTTCATTACAGAGAGTAGACAGTTTTTTTCGTTGGGACATGGAATCTGTGATATTGATACCGGAGCTTTATTGTCCTCCAATGAAGGATCTCTGTATTTAGCAAATGTCTGGGGAGTCAAGAAAGGAGAACCGGGTAAACCAGGTGGTTTGTGCGGTTCTATTGACTATTCCAATCAAAAAATGATAGGGAAAATCGAAGTGAATTCTTCCAATGGAATCTGGGGAACAATATTTGGAAATCAATTGAAACCGTATCAGATTGAAAAGATGAAAGTGGGACATAGTGATTTTGTCAGAACCGGGAATGCGAAAATTAAATTCATATGGAAAGGAAAACCGCGATATTATGATATAGAGATTGTTCAATTGGATACTTCATTAACAGAAAAGAATATGGTGGTTCATATTACAGACAAAAAACTGTTAAAGCAGACCAATGGGATTGTTCAGGGGATGAGCGGTTGTCCAATCATTCAAAAGAATCGTGTGGTTGGGGTGCTGACCCATGTTATGGTGAACCATCCTAACTTTGGTTACGGCATTGTAATTGATAAAATTTGTCAATAAATAGAGAAATCCTGTGAAAAATGTAGTATAATAAAGATTACGTTTAGATAAAATGAAAAACTAGGGTATATTAGGAGGCAGAAAATGGCAGTGAATAATTCAGAACTTGTAAGAGAACTTGAGGAACTTATTAAAAAGTACAATCGAAAACCAGAGAAAAAAATCAAAAAACGTGAGATTGTAGAAATGTTCCAGGAAACTGAAATTATTGTACCATGTCGTGCAAATTTGGGAGATAATCAGATTTATGATGAGTATATTGAAGAAGTAACATTGAAACCTGATGTTGTAAAAGATGGTTACAGCACACGATTACTTCCGGTATTTACAACTTATGAACAGATTCCGATAGACTACATGGGAAAATTTTCACTGATTCGTATGCCGGCATCTTCTGCCTATGCATTTATGAATGAATCGGAAGAATTACATGGAATTGTGATTAATCCATTTACGGAATCTAATATGGAATTGAGAAAAAAGAGAGTTTCTCCATCCAGCGCTACGAAAAGTTATGTAAAGCCAACAACAGGAGCATTCAGAGGAATTAATCAGAAGGCAATGATTGTATTTAATAATCAGAGATACAATGTTGCGAAATCTCCGTTTACAATTGGAAGAGCTGGAACGGATATTACAATTCCGGAAACTTATATTTCTAAAATTCACGCAATTATTTCATACAAAGACGGAAAATATAAATTGGCAGATTATGGTTCCACCAACGGGACAAAGTTAAATGGAAAAGAATTAAAGCCAAAGGTTTATTATGAACTTCGTGATGGCTATGAAATACAGTTATCAGATCAGGAAATCCTTCACGTTTATATCAGTTAATGATTACGTAAACCAAATGTCGAATTATGGGGAATTATGCGATTGATTCTTGTTGAATCCGAGAAGATTACAAATTATAATCATCTTTGTCAAATTAATTCAAACAGTACTGTAATTTGATATTGAGGAGGAAAAATGAATAAAATTAATGTAGCGGTTGTTGACGATAATGAACATATTTTGGAAACAATCTGTGATACATTAGAAAAAGATGACGAAATCAGTATTATCGGAAAAGCGAAAAACGGGGAAGAAGCTTTTGATTTAATTAAACATAAGAATCCCGATGTGGTAATTCTTGATATTATTATGCCGAAGATGGATGGATTGTCCTTAATGGACAAAGTACAAAATGACGGTACAATGATTAAATTGCCATTCTTTATCGTGACTTCAGCAATCAGTAATGAAAAAGTGATTCAGGATGCTTTTGTCAACGGGGCGGGGTATTATCTGCTGAAGCCTTTTGAAATGGAAATGATTTGCGACCGTGTAAAAGGGTTTAAGTCTTATAAAAGAAATCTTCCGGAAAACAAGAAAATCGTAGGAGCAGCTGAAAACCGGAAAGAATTTATGAATCGAAATATTGAGAGTGATGTAACTGCAATTATCCATGATGTAGGAGTTCCGGCACATATTAAAGGATATCAGTATTTGAGAGAAGCGATTATTATGTGTGTGAATGATAATGAGATGCTTAATTCCATTACAAAAATTCTGTATCCGTCCATTGCCAAGAAATTTCAAACTACATCAAGCAGAGTGGAACGAGCGATTCGACATGCCATTGAAGTGGCCTGGAATCGTGGGAAAATGGAAACGATTGATGAATTATTTGGTTATACCATAAACGTTGAAAAGGGAAAACCGACTAACTCGGAATTCATTGCTCTGATTTCAGACAAAATCAGACTGGAATATAAATGCAGGTCATAATTTTTCAAAAAGTGACTATCTATTTATCGAAAATTTTAGTATGATATACATAAGAAAAAACATACCAGGGAGGAAATAAGATGAAGAAGATTTTATTTGCAGCATCAGAGTGTGTACCTTTTATTAAGACAGGTGGATTGGCAGACGTTGTTGGTTCTCTTCCGAAGTGCTTTAATAAAGAAGAATATGATGTTCGTGTAATAATTCCAAAGTATATGTGCATCGATGAAAAGTGGAAAAATCAGATGACATATGTGAATCATTTTTATATGGACTTATGTTGGAGACGTCAGTATGTGGGAATTATGGAAATGGAATATGAAGGCGTAAAATTCTATTTCATTGACAATGAATATTATTTCTCAGGTTCAAAGCCATATACAGATATGCGATATGATTTGGAAAAATTCGCATTTTTCTCCCGTGCAGTATTATCTGCATTACCAATTATCGATTTCAGACCGGATGTAATTCATTGCCATGACTGGCAGACAGGTTTGATTCCGGTTTATTTAAAAGACAGTTTTGGATGGGGTGAATTCTATCAGGGAATTAAATCCATTATGACCATTCATAACTTGAAATTCCAGGGTGTTTGGGATGTTGATACCATCAAGGACTTAGCAGGCTTGTCAGATTATTATTTCACAGATGACAAGTTAAAGGATTATGACAATGGAAATTACTTAAAGGGTGGTATCGTTTACGCAGATTTAGTTACGACCGTAAGTGATACTTATGCTGAAGAAATTAAAACACCATTCTATGGAGAAGGATTAGATGGTCTGATGAGAGCTCGCTCCGGAAGTCTTCGTGGTATTGTAAACGGTATTGATTATGATGAATATGATCCGGCTACTGATCTTTACATTGAAAAGAACTTTTCAAAAGAGAATTTCAGAAAATTAAAGGTTAAGAATAAAGTTGCATTGCAGAAGGAATTGGGATTGGAAGTGGATCCGAAGAAGATGATGATTGGTTTGGTTAGCCGATTGACTGATCAGAAGGGACTGGATCTGGTGGCCTGCGTTATGGACGAACTGTGTCAGGATGCAGTACAATTTGTAATCCTTGGAACAGGAGAAGAGCAGTATGAAAATATGTTCCGTCATTTTGATTGGAAATATGGAAATTCTGTTTCAGCAAATATTTATTATTCAGAAAAGTTATCCCATAAGATTTATGCAGCATGTGATGCGTTCTTAATGCCATCCCTGTTCGAACCTTGTGGACTGAGTCAGTTAATGAGCTTAAGATACGGAACATTACCAATCGTTCGTGAAACCGGTGGATTAAAAGATACAGTTGAACCTTATAATGAATATGAAAATAAGGGAACCGGCTTCTCATTCTGTAATTACAATGCCCATGAAATGATGGGAACAGTTCGATATGCGGAACATGTATTTTATGATAAGAAGCGTGATTGGAACAAGATGGTGGATCGAGCTATGGCAGTGGATTTCTCTTGGAAGGTTTCTGCAGAGAAGTATGAACAGTTATATAATGAATTGATTGGATAATCAGATATATAAGAAAAAGAGTTCAGTATTGGTATGCTGAACTCTTTTTTATTTCATAGGAAAGTTCATGTTATTGAACTTCCTCGATACCTGTAATATCCGGAGAAATGCTCATGGAATAATTGGTATGATAGATTACAAATCCCGGAACGGCACCGGATACTTTTTTTAATTCTTTTCGTCTTGTATAATCAATTTCCACTTTTTCCTGATTAGCACCTTTAGAGAAATGCGCAGCAAGTCTTGCAGCTTCCTCAAAGGTGGAATCCGGTAATTCCGAACCGTCACCTTTTACAATAACATGAGAGCCGGGGAAGGTTTTACTATGGAACCACCAATCATTCCCGTTGGCTAATTTGAAGGTAATTTCTTCATTTTGAAGATTGTTTTTACCCACATACATATGATAGCCGTCTGAGGAAATGAAGTGGAGAGGTTTGCTTTTGATTTTTTCCTTCTTCCCTTTTTGAATTCTTTTTTTAATAAATCCGGTCTGGGACAATTCCATACTAATGGCTTTTAAATCATCTTCCGTTGTGGCAATGTCAATGGAAACCAGTGTTGTTTCCAAATAACTGATGGACTGTCTGGTTTCAGATAAGATGTCCGTTAATGCTTCTTTAGTTCTTTTTAATTTTGCGTATTTATCAAAATATTTTTTTGCATTATCAATAGGAGTAAGCGTAGGATCCAGAGGAATTTTAATTTCCTTTCCGGTATAAAAATCTTCTCCAATATATTCTTTGCTGCCCGGTTGAATGTTATATCCAAAGGCTGACAACACTTCTCCGTATACTTTGAATTTTTCCATCTTATCGGTATCCTTCATTTGCTTTTCCTGAATGGAAAGCTTTCGGGATTCACGTTCAATGGCTGTGGTTATAATCTTTCTTAAATCAAAAGATTTCTGACGCATACGGGTGTATAAATCTTTTTTGGCATAATAGTTTTCCAGTAATTCGCTAATGCTTTCGTAAGGAATTGCATTACAATCAGAATAGGTCTGAAGTGGGAGAGCAGAGAACTCTTCCGGTTTTCCAACTTTCTCATAAATGAATGGTGCAAATTCATTTTCGTTAATCTTATTTCGTAATTGATAAAAACTCATCCAAATCAGATTTTGATCTCCCGGTGCAAATGTATTCGCACCCTGGGATGAATCCAGTTTGTTGATAAAGCATAAATTTTCACTGATTGTCGGGCTGATTCCGGTAAAAGAGGAATAAATGGCTTTTGACAGCGGAATTGCTTTGGAAAAAACAGTCTCCAAAAATTCCTCTTTATCAATGGTTAAAGGATTTTTTTTATGGGCAGTATCCGGAATAAAATATTTTCTTCCCGGAAGAACCTGACGCACAGAACTCATCAGTGAATTGACGTGTTTAATACTATCAATAATCGTACCGTCTTCATCCACGAAAATAATATTGCTGTGTTTTCCCATTAATTCCACAATGAGATGCTTCATCTTTACATCGCCCAACTCGTTTAAATGTTGGATTTCAAAATCAATGATTCGTTCCAATCCCGGCTGGGTAATGCTGACAATTCGTCCACTTCCGATATGCTTCCGAAGAAGCATACAGAAGTTTGGTGCTGTCAGTGGTGCAGGCTTGCTTCGCTCTGTGAAATAAATCAGCGGAAGACTGGCGTTTGCACTAATCAGCATTTTATATTGTGTTTTATTTGCTTTAAATGTAATTGTTAATTCATCTTGTTCCGTTTGCGCGATTTTGTAGATTCGGCCTTCAGCAAGTTTGGTGCTGAATTCATCCACCAAAGCGGCTACGGTAATTCCATCAAATGCCATAATTGAACCTCTTGGTAATTATTTTTTTATAATAACGTTCTTATCAGTGATTTTTAGTTTGTCGTTATCAGCGTTAAATGCATCGATAAAGCGCTTCTGAGTTGCAGCATCCTTTACATAGATTGTCGGGATTCCACCCATCCAAGATCGAAACATATTTTCAAAAGAACAGCTTTCGGTAAAGGTACAAGCTGAAACATCAATTGTTTTTACGTCAGCGTTCTCAAACATTTCACTAGCATCAGAAATTGTTCGTGGTTTGATTGTCACAGAGCCGATTTTTGCACCATCAAATAAACCACTTAAATTCGTATTGGTGTTCTTAGTGAAACCAAATACTAATTGATCAGTTTTGATTTCACAACATGTCATAAATAAGCGAGGATTGTTTTTGGCTTCTTTTTCGACTTTTGCCAGAACATAATTGATTGTTTCTGAATCTGACACACCGTAAAGAATTAATCCAATTCCATCAACATTAGTAAAATCTAATTCGTCGATATATTTTTTGTGTGTTTTTAATGTTGCATTACGAGGAATGCACATACATCCTGTAACATTTGTTGTGTTAAACTGTGTTGCATTATTGATTGTTTTGATATTTGATGCATAAAAGAAACCGTCAACCTCTGTTTTGGTTGAGTTTTGATTTTGAGTGAACACAAATTTTGGGGGTAAATTCAATGTTGTAATTTTTGTTCCAGCAAACATATCTCGGAAATTGCGAACTTTTGATGTATCAAAAGAATCGGGTAATGTAAGTGTTACTTTATATTCCGGATACCCCGAATAGGCAAACATATAATTCAAAGTATCTGCATTGGTGATTTTAAAGCATTCCGGCAAATAAATGTTCATTGGACCTGATACTTTAAAAGAATCAGCAAACATAGCGCGGAAACTTTTGACATTAGAGAAATCTATTTTTTCTATACCGTATATTCCATAATACTTTAATTGGGACGAACGTGGTAAATCAGAATACCCATTTCCGAGAATATATCGGAAAAGATCTTCACCATCATATACTTTCATTTCGTTTTCAAATACAATACAAGAAAGAGAAGGACGCTTGATTTTTTTAGCATAATAGTCTTTCTGATATTCGTTGAAAACGGTCTTTACGAGCGATGATTCATAATCTTTTTTTTGAATATAATTGTGCTCCGGCTTTATTGGACTTGATAAACATACAGTAGTAATTATTATAGTCATCACTTCCCATAAGATATAAATCTCCGGTTACAGAATTATCCTGAGTAAATTCATATGTACTAACTTTCTTGAAACCTAAATTGAAAGATTTTACAAACTTCATATCTTTTCTTTGAGGAGCAGAAGTTCCTTTAGCCTTTAAACCATCGATTGCATAATTCGGATTGGTATTGTTTGCGTCAAAGACAGGATTTGTTGTTTTCTTTCTTTTGTCGCATACGGTAACAGTAGCTGAAAGTTTTTGCTTGAGTACTTTCTTTTTTCCTTTTTTAATGTACTTTACAGTAACTTTGATTTTAGCGCTTCCGGCTTTCTTTGCAGTAAGAACCCCATTTTTTGAAACGGAAGCAACCTTTTTCTTGGAAATGGAAAAACTTTTACTCTTGATTTTATAGCCTTTTTTTGCTTTGACAGTAAGAGTCTTTTTTCCATAAACCACTTTACCGTTTTTCCCGGTTGTAATGTTTAATACATTTTTTGTTTGTTTCAGATAGACAGGTTTTGTTTTTGCCTGTGCTGTTAAAAGTGGGATGGTTGATAAGATAGCAATCATCAGTGACGTGAATACAAGTTTTCTTAAGTTACTCATTTGTTATCTCCTTTATGTAAAATAATTCTAGTATATTATAGCATTATATTGGTAGATTTCCATAGGGAAATGGAATTGTCGGAAAACTGAGAGATGAGGATGAATTACATAAGTTCTATATGTATTTAATATAATTAATTATTGTGAAATGGTTTGCGTGACCTTTATGAAGCGAAATGTGATAAAAAAAAAAGAAAAAGTTGTCTGAAATTGCTTATTTTGACTACAATTGTCAAAAATGATGTATCTGTTGACAAAATAGTTAGTTTAAGTAAAATCAATGTATTGAAACGTTTCATGTAATATCATAAATTGAAAGGAGTACTATGGAAATTACCATAGAAAATGAAAAATGAAAAATTTAATGAACAAAATCTTTTTGTGTTTTACTTTAGTGCTTGCGTTGGTTGCAACAGAGGGATTTTCTAATTGGGGAATTTACAAATCAACTACAGTTTCTGCTGGAAATAACACAGTTAAAGTTATCTATGATGGTGGAGAACGACATAATATGAAATTTGGTGTAGGGAATACATCAAGTTATTATTTGACATTCAAATTAGCTTCTGGAAATGGAACAATTGAAGCTGTGGATTGGTCATCTTCAAATACAGCGATTTTTAAAATTGTTAATAAGACTGGAACAAAGGCAAATTCAAAATGCAAAATCAAAGGTATTAAAGAAGGTCATGCTGAATTGGTATTGAAAGTATATACCTCAAAAGGCACTTACACAGAACGCCTAGGAATTTCTATATATACTAATATTACTGCATTTAAGGCAACTTCAATTAAAGATCATAATATTTTCGCTGGCGCAACAACGAAAGATTACGAAACCCCGGCTAATATTGGATATCAGCCAGCAGGGAAAGAGTATACAGTTAAATATGCATGTGGTAGTTATTATTTTGTAGAAAGTTTAGATGGACAGAGGTATTCGAATGGTAACAATTATGGTTTTGTACTAAAAAGCAGTGTGGAACTGTCAGAACCAGTAACAAAAATTAATAAGTATTATAATACTTATTTTTTGAAAGTAAATGAATCAATTAAACTCGGATACGATTTAGAACCATATAATTCATCAAAAATTGTGTATTTTAATAGTTCAAACACTAATATTGCAACTGTTTCATCAGATGGAACGGTTCAAGGAAAGTCAGTTGGTACTACTCAAGTTAAAATTTATTCTAAATACGGAAATGCTTATGAGTATTATACAATTAATGTACTTAATACGGCTAAAAGTGATACAATGTCATCTAGCCAAATATCAGAAATTAGCAATATGTCTATTAAAGAACTCAAAATGAGCGGATTAGTAAATCAGATTTTTGGTAATAATTATTTTCCAGAAAAGAAGAATGGTAATTATGAAAAAGAATATTACGTAGATGAAAACATTCGTTTATGTGACACAAGAAATTGCTTATTTGAGAGTGAAAAAGCATTTAAGACAAATTGTTATGGTTATGCAATTAATGCATGGTCAAAACCTGGAGATAGCTGTCCATATCCTGGATTTAAATCAGGATATGAAGGAACATTAGGTTATGAGGATATTAATAATATTGCAAAAGCAGTTGCTGATGATATAGAAGCTTTAGGTGGAACCGCAAAAATATTGACTGGTAGTGATAATAACCCTAATTATAAGACTACGGAAGATCAGTTGCTAATCGCATTAAAGACACCGACTTGGAAACAGTGGGAGGAACAAAAATCTAGAGGATTTTCAGGTGTGAATACTGGACTTGATACATATCATTTTATGGTTAGAAAGAATAATAATTGGTATTTTAAGGCTAGTGCAGCGCAGGGGGCTGGAATATACAAATTGGCAAATGGAAAGAATCCGGAAGAAGTATATTGGCACAATATTTGCTATATGGGTAATTTTGTTCATGATTATCAGGCTGGATGGTATCAAAATATTTACGGATCAAATACACAGTATATTCTTATTTCAAAAATGCCTGTAACAATTAAAGGAAGATCTGTAGGACAAGTAGTAGATGCGAATGGACTAAAATTAAAAGATACATATTTTACAGAAGAAGGAACATGTATCCAATATGATTTAAACGTCACAGAACAAACTGTTACAGGACAGATTATTTCGCGCGATGCCAACATTGCTGGATATTACATTGGAAATAAAATTCCTACAGCAGCTGATTATAAGACATCATACGACGATTTCGCACCTAGAATTCAGTACAGAATCTTACAGTCCGGTACATACAGCATTTGGCTTAAATTTAAAGATGGTAGTGTGGAAAAAATTCCAGATAGTTTTGTGATTAAAAATGGTATTTTCTCTCGTGCGTTTGCTTATTCAGATGACACGCCTTTAGAAAATCATCCTTGGGATAACTGGGTTTCTCCAGAAACAAATGAATTGGGAGTAGAAAATGTAATGGATGGAAATCCTGATACTAGATGGTCCGTGTATCAAGGGGACAAGGCAATTAGCTGTCAGACAGATTTGAGATGGGATACTGATCTAAGAACAGTGACAATTGATTGGGAAGCTGCATATGCTAAAAAGTATGAAGTATACTATTGGGCACCGGGAGAAGGTTGGAAGTTGTGCTATTCAACTGAAAACGGAAAGGTTGGTAAAACTACAATTGATTTGAACGGTGGAAAACTTGTAAAAGTTGGTGGTATTAAAGTTAGATGCCTTCAGAGAGGAACCACGTGGGGATATTCAATAAAAGATATTTTTGTGAAAGACTAAATTAATAGTAAAAAGTCAGCTTATGCTGATGTAATCCTAAAAGGTTAGAATTTTATGAGACGGCTTCGGTCGTCTCATTTTTGGTGGTTTATAAATAAAATATAAGCCTAGGTTTTCTTAAGTTACTCATTTTAAATATCTCCTTTATGTAAAATAATTCTAGTATATTATAGCATTATATTGGTAGATTTCCATAGGGAAATGGAATTGTCGTGGGGAGAGCGAAGGGTTTGCTTGATTGACAAGGAAGTATTGCGTGCTTAGAATTGAATAAAGAGGAGGAATAGGAAAAATGAGTAGGAAAAAAGTAATTATCACTGTAATAATTGGTCTTGTAATAACGCTATTAATTCTTTTCTTTTCATCCTATCGGACAAGTTTAAAATATAATGACTGGCTTGTTGTTGGACACTCGGTCAAAGAGGTTGAAAAACGGTACGGGAAGTTTGATATAGTATGGGAGCATAGGAAGGCATACAAGCTGAATGATGGGAATCAAATGATTATGCCGTCTCATCTGCCGGAATATTATTGGATGGTTATTGATGAAGATGGAATCGTAATCCGGGTTTATGTGGAATCAAAGCCGGGAGGGTGATAGCAGTTTTATGGAGAATGTGAGGTTAGTATGGATATAATAAAAGAAAAACTATTTGAATTACAGGATTTTGATTATCGTAAGTTTCATGCAAAACTGATGCCGAATATTGACCGGGAAACAATTATCGGAGTTCGGACTCCGGCATTGCGTAAACTGGCAAAGGAAATTGTGAATGAAGATTATATTTCTGAGTTTCTCTCAGAACTACCTCATCAGTATTACGAAGAAAATAATTTGCATTCCGCATTGATTAATCTGAAATATAAGAAACTAGAGGAATTACTTCCGCAAGTTGAGCGGTTTCTTCCTTATATAAATAATTGGGCTACCTGTGATATGATGTCACCCAAAGCCTTTAAAAAGGATCCGGAACTGGTCTATCAGTATGTTAAGAAGTGGTTGAAATCCAAGGAAACCTATACGGTCCGCTTTGGAATTGTGACGTTACTGGGATTTTACTTAGATGAGGGATTTCAGGAAGAAATGTTAAAACTGGTGGCAGGAATTAAGTCAGAGGAATACTACATCAATATGGCGATTGCCTGGTATTTTAGCATTGCCTTAGTAAAACAATATGAAGTAACCCTTCCATATATTGAAAAACAAACATTAGATGTCTGGACGCATAATAAAGCGATTCAGAAAGCAATCGAGAGCAGAAGAATATCTGTGGAACGAAAGAATTATTTGAGAAATTTGAAGGTTAAGTAAGGTGTAATATTTTCGAAAAAGGAGTACAAAATTTATTCTCTGAAAAATAAAAACAATTCAACGTGCTAACATAGTAAAATGTTAATGAAATTATAAAAATTTCTTCACATTTGCATTTTAGAATGTCCGTAGTGAGTAGTGAGCGGAGGGAAAAAACAGATGCAGGATAAAAAAGAAATTGTAGAGAGTAAATTGGGGTGCTCTATAGAAGAATTTGTGGAGAAAGAATCGAAACATATTGAACAACATCGGGGATACGAATGCAAAAGGCAAAGTCCTTTTTTAAAATTTACCCGTGAGGACTTTTATGTTTTGAAGGAATACTGCATCGAACATAAATTAAAAAAGATTTATTAAAGTGAAGTGGAATTGCGAAGTCATTGGATAGCCAATGACTTTTTTTGTTTGTTTAAAAAACATTATGCGTACTATTTTAACGTTATGCCTTGACGACATACCTGCAATAGTATAAAATAAATAAGATTATGAGTAGAAGTATGCCTTATAATCAGTGAAAAACAGTAATATGAAATTACAAAGGTGGAACATATGATAAAGAGTATGACTGGATTTGGCAGATTTGAAGTGGTTTCCGGAGAACGAAAAGTTTCTGTGGAAATGAAATCTGTGAATCATCGTTATTTAGAATTAGGGATAAAGCTTCCAAAGAAACTCAATTTCCTGGAAAGCAAGCTTCGTAGTGAAATCAAGAAATACATTGAACGAGGAAAAGTTGATGTATATATTTCCTACGAAAACTATGGCGAAGGAAATGAAAGTATTCATTATAATGATGCACTTGCGAAAGAATATTTTGATGTATACAAGAAAATCAGCGATGATTTAGGAATCGAAAATGATGTGAAGGCAAGTCATATCATTAGAAGTCAGGATGTTGTAACTATTGAAGCAGGAGAAGATGACGAAGAAGTTTTGGAAACAATTGTCTTAGAAGCAGTTGCCGGTGCGGCACAGCGTCTTGTTTCAATGAGAGAAGAAGAAGGAAGTCGCCTTTTGGAAGATTTATTGGATAAACTTCAGGAATTGCAGAAAAATGTGAAGTTTGTTGAAGATAAATCCCCTGAAATTGTGAAAGAGTACCGAGAAAAAATTTCAGAGAAGGTACATCTTTTATTGGAAGATAATCAGATTGACGAAAACAGAATTGCTCAGGAAGTGGTGATGTTTGCCGATAAGATTTGTGTGGATGAGGAAATTGTTCGTCTGTACAGTCACATCAGTGGAATGAAAGAAGCTTTGGAAAAAGGCGGTGTGATTGGACGAAGACTTGACTTTATTGCGCAGGAAATGAATCGGGAAGCGAATACCACACTTTCAAAGACAACCAATGATGAGATTGCAGAGGTTGCAATTGAAATCAAAACGGCAATTGAAAAAGTTCGTGAACAGATTCAGAATATTGAATAATTGTTGGAGGGAAATATGGCTAGAGGAAAACTTTTAGTAATTTCCGGATTCTCCGGGGTTGGAAAAGGAACTACTGTAAAAAAAATGGTAGAGGAATATGAAAAGTATAAACTCTCCGTTTCTGCAACGACAAGAAATCCCAGAGCAGGGGAAGTTCATGGAGAACACTATTATTTCGTGACAAAAGAACAGTTTGAGCAGATGATAGTGGATAAAGAACTGTTGGAATATGCCGAATTCGTAGGAAATTACTACGGAACACCGAAATCATATGTGGAGGAAAACCTTGAAAAAGGAAACCATGTGATTTTGGAAATTGAATGTCAGGGTGCAGAAATTGTCAAGAAATTAGTTCCAGAAGCTGTATTGGTATTTATTTTACCACCATCGGCAGAAGAATTAAAAAATAGATTACTTGGTAGAAATACTGAAGATCCTGAGGTGATTGAACAGCGTTTGTTAAGAGCTGTTGAAGAAACAGAATATTTGAAGAACTATGAATATTTTGTCATCAATGACCTTGTGGAAAATTGTATGGTTAACATTGATAAAATCATTGAAAATGACCATCCGCTTCTTCCAACAAAGGAGCAGATTGAAACTATTGTAACAGATATCAAGAAGTTTAAGAAAGGAGAATAGTGTATGTTACATCCATCGTATTCAGATTTAATGAAAGTAGTAAATAGTGAGGTTGAAGAAGGAGAACAGCCGGTAGTACAGAGTAGATATTCCATCGTTATGGCAACTTCAAAGCGTGCAAGACAGTTAATCGCAGGAAATGATGCATTAATTGAAGATGTTGAAGGAAGAAAGCCATTATCAATTGCAATCGATGAATTATATAATTCAAAATTTACAATTGTAGGAGACGATGAAGAATAGGAAGAATTCCATGAAAATATTGTTTATTTCATTAGGCTGTGATAAAAACTTAGTGGATTCCGAGCATATGTCCGGGCTTCTGTCTAAGGCAGGGTATGAATTTACCAATGAGGAAACAGAAGCGGACATTATTATTATCAACAGTTGTTGTTTTATTAATGATGCCAAGGAAGAAAGCATCGAAACCATTTTTGAAATGGCAAAATACAAGGAAGAAGGAAAATGTAAAGCTTTGGTTTTGGCAGGATGTCTGGCACAAAGATATATTGATGAAATTGAAACCGAAATTCCTGAAATTGATATTTGTATCGGTACCACGGCGATTGATAGTATTGTCAGTACATTAGACGAGTTTTTTGCACAGAAGAATCACATCAATAAAATAGAAGATATTGATTTCCTTGCCGGAGCAGATGCACCGAGAAGTTTATCCGGTATTTCCAGTTTTGCGTATTTGAAAATCGCTGAAGGGTGCGATAAGCACTGCAGCTATTGTATTATTCCAAAAGTACGTGGAAATTACCGAAGTGTGCCAATGGAAAATTTGATTGCAGAAGCAAAAACATTGGCAGAACAGGGGATTAAGGAGTTGGTACTGGTAGCTCAGGAAACAACAATGTATGGCAAAGACATTTATGGAGAAAAATCGCTCCATCGTTTACTAAAGGAATTGGCAAAGATTTCCGGAATCTATTGGATTCGTATTTTGTATTGTTATCCTGAAGAAATCTATGAGGAATTAATTGATGTGATGGCAACAGAACCAAAGATTTGTCATTATCTGGATATTCCGATTCAGCATGGAGATGACCATATCCTGAGGAAAATGGGCAGACGTACCAATCAGGAACAGTTGCGAACAATTATTACAAAACTCCGGAAAAAGATTCCGGATATTGTTTTGCGAACTACCTTTATCACAGGATTCCCAGGGGAAACCAAGGAAGAACATGAAAATGTTCTTCGGTTTATTGATGAAATGGAATTTGACCGGTTAGGAGTATTTACCTATTCGCCGGAAGAAAATACTCCAGCGGCATTAATGCCAGACCAGATTGATGAAGAAATAAAAGTATCCCGCCGAAATGAAATTATGGAATTGCAACAGGAAATTGTTTTTGAAAAGGCTGAGGCCTTAATTGGACAGGAATTTGTGGCAATTATTGAAGGGAAAATCAGTGGGGAAAATGCTTATATTGGACGTACCTACAGGGATACGCCGGGGGTTGACAGTAATATTTTTGTCTTGACGGATGAAGAACTGATGACAGGGGACTTTGTAAAAGTTAAAGTGACAGGAACCAATGAATATGACTTGATTGGAGAACTGATTTAGTGGAGGCGAAATGAATTTACCAAATAAACTTACAGTATTTCGTGTGTTGTGTGTTCCATTTTTTGTTTTCTTTTTAATGATGGAGCAGATTCAATATCACAATTACATTGCAGTGGCAATT
This sequence comes from Eubacterium sp., assembly GCA_024697845.1. Classification (GTDB taxonomy): domain Bacteria; phylum Bacillota; class Clostridia; order Lachnospirales; family Lachnospiraceae; genus Eubacterium_G. The sequence continues at coordinate 29,413 of JAILRZ010000168.1, forward strand.
TTTATTGTTGCCAGTATTACCGATTTCTTGGATGGACAGATAGCCAGAAGAAAAGGTCTGGTTACGAATTTTGGAAAGTTTATGGATCCTTTGGCGGATAAATTACTGGTTTGTTCCGGGTTGATTTGTCTGGCGGGAACAAGAATTCCAAAATGGATTGTAGTAATCATTATAGCAAGAGAATTGTTTATCAGTGGTTTTCGAACATTGGCGGCAGATCAGAATGTGGTTTTAGCTGCAGGAATGTGGGGAAAAGTGAAAACATTTGTTCAGATGATTATGATTATTGTTGTAATTGTGAATATTCCATTGCCATTTTTTAAATGGGTTGGGATCATACTGATTTATGCATCTTTGGCACTAACAATTATTTCGATGATTGATTATGTGGTTAAGAATAAAGATATTTTAAAGAATTAGAGAGAAAAGAGGAGGAAATTGCAATGTCTTATAAAGAGATGAGCAAGGAAGCACTGCAAAAAGAATTAGAACAATTAAAGGCTGAATATAGCGAAATATGTGAAAAGGATGTTCAGTTGGATATGTCCCGAGGAAAGCCGGGAGCAGATCAGTTAGATTTATCTATGGGATTGTTTGATGTTTTTCAGAGTACCTCTGATTTAAAATCAGAAAATGGTTTAGATTGCAGAAACTATGGATTACTGGACGGTTTGCCGGAAGCAAAACGTATGATGGCTGAAATTATGGATGTAAAGCCGGAAAATGTAATTATTTATGGTAATTCCAGCTTGAATATTATGTATGATACTGTAGCAAGATCTTATGCGGAAGGCGTTATGGGATCTACGCCATGGTGTAAATTAGATCAGGTAAAATGGTTGTGTCCTGTTCCTGGATATGACAGACATTTTGCTGTTACAGAACATTTCGGGATTGAAATGATTAATGTTCCATTGTTAGAAGATGGTCCTGATATGGATATGGTTGAAAAATTAGTTTCAGAAGATGCTTCAATTAAAGGTATCTGGTGTATTCCAAAGTATTCCAATCCAACAGGAACTGTATATTCAGAAGAAGTAGTTAATAGAATGGCTGCTTTAAAACCAGCCGCAGAAGACTTCAGAATATATTGGGATAATGCATATGTGGTTCATCACTTGTATGAAGATAATCAGGCACAGATTCCAAATATTTTGGAAGAATGTGAAAAGGCTGGAAATCCGGATATGGTTTATGAATTCGCATCAACATCCAAGGTAACATTCCCTGGTGTAGGGGTTGCTGCAATGGCAACTTCGGAAGCAAACGTGAAATCCATTAAAGCACAGATGACTGTCCAGACCATTGGTCATGACAAGATTAACCAGTTAAGACATTATCGTTATTTCAAAAACTTTGATGGAGTAAAAGCTCATATGATGAAGCATGCAGCTTTGCTAAGACCAAAATTCCAGGCAGTTCTTGATAAATTGGAAAGTGATTTAAGAGATGCTGATATTGCAACATGGACCAACCCGGTTGGTGGATATTTCATTTCGTTAAATGTTATGGATGGATGTGCAAAGAAAGTAGTTCAGATGTGTAAAGATGCAGGAATGGTTCTTACAGGAGCAGGTGCAACATTCCCATACGGAAAGGATCCGAAGGATTCCAATATCAGAATCGCACCATCTTTCCCAACACCAAAGGAATTGGAGCAGGCCAGCGAAATTTTAGTTGTTTGTGTTAAGATTGCAACAATTGAAAAAATGTTGGAAGCATAAATAGACAAATTGATAAGAAGCCTACTGAAAGCATTGTTTTCGGTAGGTTTTTTGTCGTTTTGGGGATGTGTCGGGCGTTTGGGGTACGGATGAAATTGGGGACGCGAGAATTAGGGGCTTAGGAATTGGCGTCGGTTTACCAATGAAATTGGATAATTGGGAAATTTGAACGTAGAGAATGTTGGCTTTTTACGAATGAAAATGGACAATCGGGAAATTCGAACGTAGAAATTGATTAATGATTACGAATAAAATTAGACGATTTGAAAAATTGAACGTAGAAAATAATGATTGACTACGAATGAAATTAAAAAAAGTGAAAATTCGAACGTAGTAACCGAGTTAAGATTACGAATGAAAATCAAAGATTTCGAAATTTATGCGTAGAAATCTATAATTGACTACGTATAAAAATCTGCAACGTGGAAATCCGAACGTAGAAATCTATGTAAAAGTTTTATGTGAGTACGACTTATTGGATATCTAATGAGTACAATGGAAAACAGGAACAGAAACACTTGAAAAAACACGAAAACAATAGTAACATAAAGTATGTGTGATTTATAATAAAAGTATCTGTTGACAACCCCTAAAAAATATATTATTATATGCATATACGAACATAGGTTCGATAAGCGAGAAAGGAAAATAATCATGAATAGAGAAGACAAATTAAAAGCTTTAGACGCAGCAATTGCTCAGATTGAAAGACAGCATGGAAAAGGATCTGTAATGAAATTGGGAGATTCCGGTACAAAGATGAATGTAGAAACTATTCCGACCGGATCTTTAAGTCTTGACTTGGCACTTGGACTTGGAGGAATTCCAAAAGGACGAGTTGTTGAGATTTATGGACCTGAGTCCAGTGGTAAAACAACAGTTGCATTACATATGATTGCTGAAGTTCAGAAACGTGGAGGCGTTGCAGGATTTATTGATGCAGAACATGCTCTTGATCCGGTTTATGCCAGAGCAATTGGTGTAGATATTGATAATTTGTATATTTCACAGCCGGATTACGGTGAGCAGGCGTTAGAAATTACTGAAACTATGGTTCGTTCCGGAGCGGTTGATATTATTGTTGTGGATTCGGTTGCTGCATTGGTACCGAAGGCAGAAATTGATGGCGATATGGGAGATTCCCATATGGGACAGCATGCTCGTTTAATGTCTCAGGCACTTAGAAAATTAACTGGTATTATGAATAAAACAGGATGTACTGTGATCTTTATCAATCAGCTTCGTGAAAAGATTGGTGTAATGTTTGGGAATCCAGAAACTACTACTGGTGGTAGAGCGTTAAAATTCTATGCTTCCGTTCGTATGGATGTACGTCGAATCGAAACATTGAAAGTGGCAGGAGAAATGGTTGGAAATAGAGCGAGAGTAAAAGTTGTTAAAAACAAAATCGCTCCACCGTTTAAGGAAGCAGAATTTGATATTACCTTTGGACAGGGAATTTCCAGAGAAGGGGATATTTTAGATTTGGCTGCGAACTGTGATGTTGTTATGAAAAGTGGTGCATGGTATGCATATAACAACGAAAAAATTGGTCAGGGACGTGAAAACGCTAAAAAGTATTTGCGCGAGAATCCAAAAATTATGGCAGAAATTGAAAACAAGGTTCGCGATTTTTATGATTTAGGTGGAAAAGTTGATTTGGATTCCATTGAAGATGCGCCAAAGGCTGATGAAGATTTAGCACCGGTAGAATAAGATGATAGAAATAATTGAAGTGGTTCCGTATCGAAAACGATTCTTAGTTCGTCTCCAGCCACAAATGGAAATCTTGTTGAATGCAAGAGAAATAAAAAAGTATCAATGCGTTCAGGGAAATATCTTGAATGAAAGACAATGGGAAGAATTATGTCGACATTTATTTGTGCGAGGCAGGGAACGGGCGTTATATCTGTTGGATCGTTCTGAACAAACAGAAAAACAAATAAAAGATAAATTAGTAGCCGGATTTTATCCGGCTACGATTATAGAACAGGTTATTGAATACTTAAAAGAATATCATTGTATCGATGACTATCGTTTTACGTGTAATTATATTGAGAATAAGAAAAATAAAAAAAGTAGAAAACAGATTACGCAAGAGTTGTATCAAAAGGGAATCTCCAAGGAAAATATTGAGAATGCATTTGATGAATCCGACTATTCACCTATGGATTCTTTGATGAAACTAGTGGAAAAGAAAGCTTCTCGTTATGACTTGAATGAGTATAAAGAGTTGGCGAAATTTTATCAGTATTTGCTTGGAAAAGGTTATCCTTACGATGCTGTTGACAGTGTGATTAAGCGGTTGAAAGAAGGCTGTGATTTGAACAATGAAGAATACTAGATATGTGTATTCAAAGTTTGGAAAAATACAAGATATTGTCGTAAGATAAACACGGAGATTACTTGACATCAGTAACACTTTAAAGTAAAATATAGATGTTGTGTTGTACAATGAAAACTAAATAAGGAGGTGCTCCTGTTATGAGTTTGCCAGCAGCTATACTTATGACAGTTGGAACTTCAATCCTTGTTGCATTTATTTCTGCAGTCATTGCAATTAAAATTAGCAAAGGCTCAGATGCAAAGAAAATTGGTTCTGCGGAAACTAGAGCTAGAGATATCATTGATGAAGCAATTAAGACAGCTGAAGCAAAGAAAAAAGAAGCTCTTTTGGAAGCTAAAGAAGAAAACTTAAAGACCAAAAATGAATTAGACAAGGAAATTAAAGAACGTCGTTCTGAAGTCCAGCGTTATGAGAAGAGAGTACTTAACAAGGAAGAAGCAGTTGACCGTAAGGCCGATGCCCTTGATAAGAAAGAAACCAGCATTAAAGCAAAAGAAGAAGCTTTAGCTGAAACTCAGGAAAAGGTAAATAAGTTAAGCGAGCAACGTTTACAGGAATTAGAACGAATCTCTGGATTAACCTCCGAACAAGCAAAAGATTACTTATTGAAAACAGTTGAAGAAGAAATGAAAATTGAAACTGCAAAATTAGTAAAGGAACTTGAAGTTCGCGCACGTGAAGAAGCTGATAAAAAGGCAAAAGAAGTTATTGTGAATTCTATTCAAAAATGTGCGACAGATCATGTTTCTGAATCTACAATTTCTGTAGTTTCTCTCCCAAATGATGAAATGAAGGGTAGAATTATCGGTAGAGAGGGTAGAAATATCAGAACATTAGAATCCTTAACAGGTGTAGATCTGATTATTGATGATACTCCGGAAGCTGTTGTTTTATCCGGTTTTGATCCGATTAGAAGGGAAGTGGCAAGAATTGCCTTGGAAAAATTGATTGTTGACGGAAGAATTCAGCCGACCAGAATTGAAGAAATGGTAAATAAGGCGAAGAAAGAAGTTGAACAAACAATTCGTGAAGAAGGTGAATCAGCTACTTTAGAGGTCGGTGTACATGGTATCCATCCGGAACTGGTACGTTTACTTGGTAAGATGAAGTTTAGAACCAGTTATGGACAGAACGCATTAAAGCATTCCATTGAAGTTGCACATTTGTCAGGACTCATGGCTGCTGAGTTAGGCCTTGATGTTAGAATTGCAAAGCGTGCAGGTCTTTTACATGATATTGGTAAAGCAGTTGACCACGAAATGGAAGGAACTCACATTCAGTTAGGTGTTGATCTTTGTAGAAAATACAAGGAATCTGCTGTTGTTATCAATGCAGTAGAAGCACACCATGGTGATGTGGAACCGGAATCATTGATTGCATGTATTGTTCAGGCCGCGGATGCAATTTCTGCAGCTCGACCAGGTGCAAGACGTGAAACATTGGAAACATATACGAATCGATTAAAACAATTAGAAGATATAACAAATTCATTTGAGGGAGTAGATAAGTCTTTTGCAATTCAGGCGGGTAGAGAGATTCGAGTTATGGTTGTACCGGAAAAAGTTACAGATGCCGATATGGTATTGATGGCTAGAGAAATATCTAAACAGATTGAAGCTGAGTTGGAATATCCGGGACAGATCAAAATAAACGTTGTAAGAGAATCAAGAGCGATAGATTACGCAAAATAGAATCTATGTTTCAAGGGAAATACATTTGTATTTCCCTTTTCTTATGTTATAATAGTGCAAGCAATATGTTAATTTTAGGAGGGTATTATGGCAAAAATTGGATTTATTGGAATGGGTAATATGGGCTATGCAATTGCAAAAGGCCTGGTAAATAAAAACCAGAGTGACATTGTATTTCACGATAATGCAAAAGAAAGAATGGATAGCGTTTCAAAAGAATTAAATATTTCGGCTGTTGAAACCAATGGTGGAGTTTTAGCTGATGCAAAATATGTCGTATTGGCAATTAAACCACAGATGCTGGATGACGTTCTTTCAGAAGTGGTTTCAAAGGTAAATGAAGAGCATGTCTTTATTTCACTTTGTCCTGGAATTACCATTGATTATTTATCAGAAAAATTAAACACGAAAAAAATTGTTCGTACAATGCCAAATACACCGGCTTTAGTTGGAGAAGGCATGACAGGAGTTTCGTATAAAAACGGAACTTTAAACGACGAAGAACAAGCGGTTGTTGAAGAGATTTTTAATGCAATCGGAAAAATGGGATTGATTGATGAAAAATATATGAATGCTGTTGTCTGTGCTAGTGGAAGTTCGCCGGCTTATGTTTTTATGTTTATGGAAGCATTGGCAGACAGTGTTGTGAAATATGGAATGACACGAAAAGATGCGTATAAATTTGTTGCTCAGACAGTTCTTGGTTCTGCGAAATTAATGCTTGAAACAGAAAAGCATCCTGGAGAATTGAAGGATATGGTTTGCTCTCCGGCAGGAACTACGATTGCTGCTGTTGAAGCGTTGGAAAAAGCAGGTTTAAGAGCTTCATTGTTTGATGCTACAACTGCATGTTATGAAAAGGTAACTTCCATGAAGTAGGAGTTGAGAAAGATATGTTGAAAGAATTTCAGAGAATTAATCGAAGAAAAGTATATCAGGGAGCAATTATCGATTTTTGTAAAGATGATATCATTACTCCAAAGGGAAAACAGGTAGAATGGGACTACCTGGAACATAAAGGGGCAGCTGCAGTTTTGCCCGTTTTGGATGATGGCAAAATAATTTTAGTACGCCAATGGAGAAATGCAATTGATCGTTTTGCTTTGGAAATTCCGGCAGGAGGAAAAGACGGCATAGATGAACCGACAAAGGAATGTGCAGCGAGAGAATTGGAAGAAGAAACCGGATATCGTTCTGATAATATTGAGTTTTTACAATCCATTGTTCCTGCAATTGCTTATTCCGGCGAAGTTATTGATGTGTATGTTGCGAAAAACCTGAAAAAGACAGAGCAGTCCTTGGATCCGGATGAAGAAATCGAACTGGAAATTTATCCGATTGAAGAACTAGTCGAAATGGTTTTGAAGAATGAAATCAATGATTCAAAAACAGCTGCTGCAATCATGACTTATTATTATAAATATTGTCATAAATAATCTTATACAACGTAGAATAGAATAATAAGATCGAATGGACAACATAAATGATTGCAAAAAGAATATTGTTGAATAGCAAAATCTATATCCTGTTTTTGGGAAGTGTCATTGCATTACTTCTATGGAAACTGTTGGATATAGATTTTTCTTTTTATGAAGTGGATTATCAAAGAGAAGCATTTGGAACATTGTTTCTCTTTTATTGCATTCACGATATAAAACGATTTGGTCTTGTTTTGCTACTGCAAAAGATGAAATATCGAAAAATAGTTTATGGTTTGATATTAGGCTGGATAGGGGTTTATGGAACGTTAGTCTTGTTAGTGTCTGTTCATATACAAGGATCGACAATTATAAATCGGCTTGTTTATATTGTTGCTTTATATGCATTACTTCAAATTGTTTTTAGTGGGCAAAGTCGGAAAAGAATCCATGTTGGGACAATATTACTGTTTTTATTGAACTGTTACATTCAAGTAATATTAAAAATTTTTTTGTAAAAAAATTACAATATATGGTGGAGAAAAAAAAGGGGGAAAGCATATGTAGTAGATTTGTTATGTAACCCGATTTTGGAGTGAAAAAATATGTTTGATTTTCTTAAAAAAGCCTTATATAATAGACTTTACAGGTCAAAAAAATGACTAGTGAGCGAGGAAAAATGCAGAAATTAATTGAAGAATTCATTCTAAAAATTCATAACGAAAAGAATACTTCAAGCAATACTGAAATTTCATATCAGAGAGATCTAAACAAATTCTATCAGTTTGTACAAACAAAAGAAATCATGGATTTGTCAGAGATTGATCAGGAACTTCTTCTTCAATATATTGAGGAATTAAAACGTATGGGAAGGGCGCCGTCCACGATTTCGCGAAATATCGCTTCCTTGAAGGCATATTTCAATTTTTTATGTGAAAGCGGAAAGTGCAGTAGTAATCCGGCACTGGGAATTAAGGCTCCAAAGATTGAAAAAAAAGTTCCGGACATTTTGTCCTTGAAGGAAATTGATGCATTGTTGAAGCAACCATCAAATAAGACTCCGAAAGAATTACGGGATCGGTCAATGCTTGAACTTCTTTATGCTACAGGAATGCGTGTAACGGAATTGATTACATTGCGGGTAGATGATGTGAATATAAAGTTGGAGTACATCATTTGTAGAGATCGCAAGAAGGAACGATTTATTCCTTTTGGAACAGAAGCAAAAAAGGCAATGATGGAATATTTGGAACAGGGAAGAAATTCTTTGTTAGGAGAGCATCAGGATTCCGATATAATGTTCCCGAACTGCTCCGGTGGTTTAATGAGTAGACAGGGATTTTGGAAATTATTAAAGTCTTATGGAAAGAAGGCAGGAATTCAATCGGAAATAACACCACATACGTTGCGACATTCATTTGCGGCACATTTGGTGGAGAATGGTGCAGATTTAAAAGCAGTACAGGAAATGCTGGGACATTCAGACATTTCAACGACACAGATATATATGGCAGCCGGAAACCGGAGAGTGCGTGAAGTTTACGCAAAATCTCACCCGAAGGCATAAAAAAAGATTCGCAGTTAAGCGAATCTTTTTTTGCGTACACGCCGAATTCTGAAAGCTTGCTTTTTGGAATTTAACGACCGTGATACAATCCAAAAACAAGCGTAGTGGTTTCGGGGATTGATTAAACCTGTTCGGCAATATCGAAAAGAAGCTTTTCAGTATCTTCCCATCCGATACATGGATCCGTAATAGATTTTCCGTAAATATGTTCATCTACTTTCTGGTTTCCACCTACGATGTAACTTTCAATCATTAAACCTTTCACAAAATTCTTCAATTCAGGAGAATGTTTGCGATTGTGCATAATTTCTTTTGCAATACGAATCTGTTCCATATATTTCTTGTTGGAATTAGAATGGTTACAATCGATTACAACTGCAGGATTTGCAAATCCTTTTTCCTGATATAAATTGTAAAGATTTAGCATGTCTTCAAAGTGGTAGTTTGGAATACACTGACCATACTGGTTCACGGCACCACGTAAAATGGCATGTGCTAAATCGTTTCCTTCTGTCTGAACTTCCCATCCACGATACAGGAAGGAATGACCTGCCTGAGCAGCTTCGATGGAATTCATCATAATAGAAAGGTCTCCGCTGGTTGGGTTTTTCATTCCTACAGGAATTTCCAAGCCGCTGGCTGTGAGACGGTGCTGCTGGTTTTCAACGGAACGAGCACCGATTGCAACGTATGAAAGGCAGTCTGAAAAATAACGGGTATTTTCAGGGTAAAGCATTTCATCTGCAAGTGCAAAACCGGTATCTTCCATAATTTTCAAAAACATTTGACGGATTGTAATCAATCCCTGTAATAAGTCAGGCTTCTTTTCAGGGTCTGGCTGATGAAGCATTCCTTTATAACCTTTTCCGGTTGTTCTTGGTTTGTTTGTATAAACACGTGGAACAATAAATAATTTATCTTTTACCTGTTCCTGAACCTTTGCAAGACGACCTACATAATCTTCAACAGATTCTTGATTGTCAGCTGAACAAGGTCCGATGATTACGGCAAATTTATCACTTTTTCCAGTGAAAATATTGCGTAATTCTGCGTCATTTTCTTTCTTTTTTTTGGCAACAGCATCTGGAACCGGATACATTGTCTTGATTTCCAGAGGTGTTGGTAACTTTCTAAAAAACGTACTTCCCATATGTTCCTCCTAATAAATAAGTACCTATCATACTTTAATAAGTCTCAATTAGTATAGCATAAATAGGGGAATAATCAATATAAGAATCTGACAATATATACGCTATTAAACAAATAGACTGACAACGGATTCCGGAGTATGATAGAATAGTGAAAATGAGAAGGAGTTTACGAAATGAAACATAGATTGATTGTGGGAATTTTATTATTGATAACGGCTGTTCTTATTTTTTTGATATTTTCCGGAGAAAATGAAAAAGACGCCAACGGATTTGGAAAACTTAGAGTTGAGGGTATCCATCTTGTAGATGAAAACGGAATAACTGTTCAGCTAAAAGGAATCAGTACCCATGGACTTGCCTGGTTTCCGGATTATGTGAATAAAGATGCCTTTCGTTGGTTAAAGGAACAGGGAAATGTCAATGTGATTCGATTGTCTATGTACACTAGTGAATGGGGCGGATACTGTGTTTCTTCCGGAAATCAGAAAGAATTGAAAGTATTGATTGATCAGGGGATTCAGGATGCAACGAAGCTTGGAATGTATGTTATTGTAGATTGGCATATGTTGGGAGCAGATGAACAGGACCGGGAAGATTGTAATCCACTTCACTATTTGGAAGAATCGAAGAAGTTTTTTGGCGAATTATCTCAAAAGTATAAAGATTACAATAATATTATTTACGAAATTTGCAATGAACCAAACAATGGAGAATTTGGAGAAGAATTCCAAGTGACATGGGCTGATGTTAAACAATATGCTGATGAAATTATTCCGATTATCAGAAAAAATACGGATAATATTATTGTGGTTGGAACACCAAATTGGTCTTCGGATGTATCGTCGCCGGCAATGGAACTTGGCACGAAAAATTCTCTTTCTACAAAATATACGAATATTATGTATACGTTTCATTTTTATGCGGCAAGTCATAAGGAGTATGAACGTGGTAAAGTGGAAGAAGCGGTGAAAGCAGGTCTTCCGATTTTTGTGACGGAGTATGATTCTTGTGATGCTTCCGGAGATGGGAAAATTGATAAAACATCCATGCGTCAGTGGATGGAACTTCTGAACCGTTATCAAATCAGTTGCGTGAAATGGAATTTGTCCAATAAAGATGAAACCAGTGCATTCCTAAAAAAGTCCTGCAATAAGTTGAATCATTGGGATAAGGAGGACCTTTCACCATCAGGCCAATTGATGATAAAACTCTATCAAAACTAGTGAAAAGTTTGGGTATTGAAAAATAAAACGGAATAGTAGTATAATTCTCTTGGATTTTTTAAAACTACAAGATGAGGATTAAGATGAAAGAAAAAATAAACGAGTATAAAGAAAAATTTAAAATGTTTTGGGATGAAACGTATAACCGAAAGATATTGTATTTTTATTTCTTTGTGGCAATTTTCGTTACATTTCTGATTGAATTGTTTTCCGGAATGAATTCCACAGACCATTCCAACTGGCAGGGCGTTCTTTTTTTGATTGGCTCTCCGTATATTTTTATTTGTAATGCATTGATTGTATTATTTACTTTATCTTTTACATTGTTGATACGGCGTAGATTGTTTGGAATCTGTCTTGTTTCGGGCATCTGGATGCTTTTAGGATGTACCAATGCAGTTTTGGTGGGAATCCGAGTGACCCCGTTGATTCGCTCCGACTTGTCCATGCTGGATACCGGGATGAAAATTGCTGATAAATATCTGTCAACATGGCAGATTGTGGGGATTATTCTCACTATAATTTTAGGTATTGTATTCCTTGTGATAGCATATATCAAAGCACCGAAAATTGACCATAAAATTCGACTGCATCGAGACATTATAACAATATTGATTATTGGTGTTTTGTGTGTTGGCAGTATTGAGTTGGGACGGGCTTCCAATTTAATTACAAAGAAATTTGATAATTTGCGTAATTGTTATTTTAACTATGGTTTTGTGTATTGCTTTACTAATAGTGTTTTCAATATGGGCGTTGACAAGCCGGATAACTATAATGAATTATTGGTGAAGTATATTTCTAATCGTAATCAGAGTGCTGTGAATACGGAACAGGTGAAAGATACGCCGAATATTATATTTGTTCAGTTGGAATCGTTCTTTGATGTGAATGATTTGAAGAAGGTTACGTTTTCAGAAAATCCGATTCCGTTTTTTAATCAGTTAATGAAGGATTGCCCGAATGGATATATGACGGTTCCGGTAGTTGGAGCAGGAACTGTAAACACGGAATTTGAAATTGAAACTGGAATGAGTCTGGAATATTTTGGCTCCGGTGAAATTCCGTACAACAGCTATTTGCACGATTATTCTCTGGAAAGTATCTGCTATAATTTAAAACCTCATGGTTATAAATGTCAGGCAATCCATAATAATGATGCAACCTTCTATACCCGATATGAAGTTTTTTCGCATTTGGGATACGATACCTTTGATTCTGCTGAAACAATGAATATTACGGCAGAAAGTGCGTATAATCCAAAGAACTGGATGAAAGATTATTATTTGACTGACGAAATTATCAAAAGTCTGAATGAAACGAAAGAAAAAGACTTTGTTTATGCTATTACGGTTCAGTCTCATGGAAAATATGATCCGGAGGATTATGTTTCCAAGATAAAGGTGGAAGGTTTGGAAGATGAATCACTAAAGAGTTCCTATGAATATTACGCAGACCAGCTTCGGGAAGTGGATCAGTTTATTAAGGCGTTGACAGTTGAATTGAAAAAACGTGATGAACATACGATTGTTGTATTTTATGGAGATCATTTGCCGACTCTGGATATCACGGAAAGTGATTTGAAAAATGAAAATCTATTCCAGACACCTTATGTGATCTGGAGTAATTATGAAAATGACTATTTTAAAGATCGTGATATTTATACCTTCCAGTTGGAAGCAATGATTTTAAAGGCATTACACATTTCGGACGGACGAATCAACCTTTGCCATCAGGCAAATCTGGATAAATCTTATGAAGATTACAAAGATGAATTACATGTGTTGACCTATGATATGACAGATGGAGATCATTTCGCAGATGAAGAGGATGCACCGGTGTATGAACCGACACAATTACAAATGGGGCTTCGTCCAATTAAAATAACCAATGTGAATTTGTCACAGGATTATGAGGACAGAATCTTTGTGAATGGAAAGAATTTTAATAATGCCTGTCGGGTTTATGTGAATGATTCAAAGGTGTCCACCAGTTATATCGATGACAGTACCTTGTTGATTGAAGGCGTGGAATTAAAAGATGGGGATGTAATCTCTGTACATCTTGTGGATTCCAAGGAATTGGAATTCTTTGAAACCGATTCCATGGAATATCATCAGGATGATATGGAACAGGGGAGAGAACAAGAAGAAACAAAGAAAAAATCTTCTAATAAGAAAAAATAAAATATCATAATAATAAAAAAGCTTCACTACAATGTATAAAGGTATGTGGAGTTTTTTTTATGAAAAGAATACTATCGATTTTTCTGATGATTAGTCTTGTAATGTCAGAAACGGTTCTGGGGGAAAATGAAGCAAAAATTCAGTCGGATTATTATGTCTTGATGGAGGCGGATTCGGGAAAAATCATTGAGGCGAAAAATGAAAACGAAACAAGAAGCCCAGCCAGTATTACAAAAATTATGACAACCCTGTTGATTTTTGACGCAATCAAGGAAGGCAAAATTAAATTGGATGAAATGGTTGTAACCAGCGGGCATGCAAAAAGTATGGGGGGCTCCCAGGTGTTTTTGGAAGAGGGGGAAGAACAAACAGTAGAAACAATGATTAAATGTATTCTGATAGCTTCGGGAAATGATGCATCAGTAGCAATGGCAGAACGAATTGGCGGAACGGAAGAAAAGTTTGTGGAGCAGATGAATGAAAAAGCGAAGAAGCTTGGAATGGAGCATACGCATTTTGTAGATTGTTGTGGGTTGACGGATTCCAAGGAACATTTTACGACAGCAAAGGATGTGGCAGTTATGACAAGGGAACTGGTAACCCGATATCCGGAAGTACTCAATTATTCCTCCATCTGGATGGAAACAATTATTCACAAAACAGCAAAAGGAGAGAAGGAATTTGTTTTATCCAATACCAATAAGTTGCTGAAAGGAAATGAATATGTGAAGGGGTTAAAAACCGGAAGTACCAGTTTGGCAAAATATTGTGTTTCCAATGTTGCCGTTAAGGATGGGATTACTCTGATTTCTGTTGTTTTGGGGGCACCGGATTTTAAAGTTCGATTTGCAGATTCCAATCAATTGATTAACCTAGGATTTTCAAAATGCAAAATCTATAAGGATTCGGAAAAAGACTATCAGGTTCCTATTATAGGGGGAGTAAAGGATACTGTTGCAGCCAAAAAGAAAGAAACAAAGCTGGTTGATACGGAAGGAATAGACTTTCAGCAAATCAGGAAGAACGAAGTGATAAATCCTAAGATATTAGCCCCGGTTAAAAAAGGAAAAATCCTTGGAAAAATTCAGTATTCTATTGGAAAAAAGAAACTGGCAGAGACGGAGATTGTTGCAGAGGAAACTGTTTTGGAAGGAACATATTTGGATTCCATTGGGAAAATTGCTGGAGTTTTCCTTGGCGTACAATAGAGAATCCAAGGTTTTTCTTGAAAAAATCAATGGTTTTATGTAAAATCGATAGGAGAAAATAAGGAAAAGAGAAAAGATGGAATTAGAAGTCAAGTTACAGGCCTTTGAAGGTCCATTAGATTTATTATTACATTTAATTGAGAAGAATAAAGTCGATATCTACGATATTCCCATTGTTGAGATTACAGAACAATATTTGGAATATGTAGAACAGATGCCAAAGGATGATTTGGATTTGGCCAGTGAATTCCTTTTGATGGCAGCTACACTCATTGATATTAAGAGTAAAATGCTTCTGCCAAAAGAAACGGATGAGAATGGGGAGGAAATTGATCCTCGTGCAGAATTGGTCGAAAAGTTAATTGAATATAAAATGTACAAATATGCGGCAACGGAATTACGAGACATGCAACGATATGCCGGAAAATCTTTGTACAAGGAGCCTACAGTCCCGAAAGAAGTTCAAAAATATGAACCACCGGTGGATTTGGATAAATTGCTGGAGGGAGTTACACTTAGCCAGTTAAACGATATTTTCCAGATGGTTTTGAAACGTCAGGTGGATAAGATTGATCCGGTTCGTAGTAAATTCGGAAAAATCGAAATGGAAGAAGTCAGTCTTCCTGATAAAATTGATTATGTATCAAGGGCAGTAAAACAGAGAAGACGCTGTAGCTTTAAACAACTCCTGGAGGAATCCCATACAAAGATGGAAGTGATTGTATCATTCCTTGCTGTGTTGGAGTTAATTAAAGTCGGACAGATTGAGGTTCATCAGGATAATATTTTTGATGATATCTATATTGATTCAAAAGAATAAACAAGTGATGGATGGGAGAAACTATGGAACAGAATTATGAAGCACAGATTGAAGCGATTCTTTTTACAATGGGAGAATCGGTTGAAATTGGAAAAATAGCGAAGGCTTTGGAACTTACCAATGCACAGGTAAAAAAGATTGTTAAAAAAATGCAGGAAGAATTGGCGGATTCATCCCGCGGAATTCGTATCATTGAATTAGAAGATGCGTATCAGATGTGTACGAAGCCGGAAATGTATGAAACGTTGATTAAGGTTGCCAAGCAACCGAAACGACAGGTGTTAACGGATGTAATGATGGAAACTTTATCGATTATTGCATATAAACAGCCGGTGACAAAGGCGGAAATTGAAAAAATCAGAGGAGTAAAATCTGATTTTGCAGTCAATAAATTAGTGGAATATGAATTGGTGGAGGAACTGGGACGTTTGGATACGCCGGGACGTCCATTGATTTTCGGCACAACAGAAGAATTCCTAAGACGTTTTGGTGTGGAGTCTTCAGAAACATTACCGGTAATTGATGCAGAGATGATTGAAGAATTTAAACATCAGGCAGAGGAAGAAGTTACATTAAAATCAAATGACTAATAAAAGGGGAAGGTATGAAAAAAGTAGTTGTATTTGTTTTAATGATTCTGCTTCTGAGCAGTATTCGTCTATTCTCGGCGCGGGGAGATGAACTGAAACTGGGATGCGTTTCCGGTGTGTTAATTGACGGAAATACCGGAAGAATTCTTTACGAGAAAAATGCTTTTGAGAAAAGGGCTATGGCATCTACCACGAAAATTATGACCTGTATTCTGGCATTGGAAAACGGAAATCCTGATGATGTGGTGACCGTATCCCAAAATGCAGTAGGGCAGCCAAGAGTCCGGATGGACGTGAGACTGAAGGAACAGTATTATTTGAAAGATTTATTACATGCATTGATGTTGGAATCTTACAATGATGTTGCAGTGGTAATTGCCGAGCATATTGGCGGAAGTGTTAAAGGCTTTTCTAAAATGATGAACAGAAAGGCAAGAGAACTGGGAATGACTCACAGTCATTTTGTGACGCCAAATGGTCTGGATGCACCAAAGCATTATTCCAATGCATACGAAATGGCTTTGCTTGGGGCATATGCAATGAAGAATCAAGAGTTTGTGAAGATTGTCAATCGAAAAAAATATTCTTTTTCCGAGATTACAAGAAAGAGAAACATTGTTGTTACCAATCATGATTTGTATTTGCAGATGGATTCCGGAGCGATTGGAATAAAAACCGGATTTACCAATCAGGCAGGATATTGTTTTGTGGGAGCAAACCAATCAGAACAGAAGATTTTCGTATCTTGTGTACTTGGTAGTGGGTGGCCACCTTCGAAAAATCAAAAATGGAAAGATACAATGTCCCTGATGGGATATGGAAAAAAGAAGTATCAATGGAAGAAAATATCTCCGACAAGACAGTTTACAATTCAATTGCGGAATGGGACTTTCAGGAAAATGTTTGTCAGACAGTCGGGAACAATAAAAATATTAAAAAACAAAAAAGAAAAAATACGGTATGAAAATATCTATTCATATAATTTGCCAGTCAGAAAAAATCAAGTCGTTGGATATACTAAAGTATATATCAATGACTTTTATTTTGGGAAAATTCCAATAAAATCCATGGAAAATATACCAATTTATAATTACGGATTTTGTTTTGGAAAAATAATGGATTTATTTTACATCTGAAATGTTCTGTGATATATTTATACCGAATTTATAAAAAACACAAAAGCTTGTGTGTATTGAGAAATAATCCAGCAAAATGATGTAAT
>JAILRZ010000174.1 GCA_024697845.1 Eubacterium sp.
GTGCTTCCATATAAGGATTTGATTTCAATCTTTGTTGAACCTACTGATTTTGCTGTAATTACACCATTAGAAGAAATAGTTGCAATACTAGGATTTAGACTACGATAAGTTACCTTTGTTGACGAATAACTTGGGTCAAACTCAAAATATGTATCTAATTCTTCGGTCTGATTTGGTCTTAAAAAATATGCTCTTTCATCAATACTAATCTTTTTCGGACAGTGGATTGATTCGACATCTGCTATTTTAATAAATCCATGTGTTGAGCCGTCTAAATACTGCTGACCATCAACATCGTCTGCAAAAAAATATTTGTCACATCTATACTTTACTTTATATTGCTTTCCTGTTGCCTGAAATCCGATATCAGCCTGAACTTCATAATCATTCGGTGTAGCACCTCTATATACGTGAATTGGTCTAATAGCGGCACATTTATAATCAGGTATATCGATAAATGACGAAATACCGACTTTTTCTCTAAAGGTCTTCTTCTCCGTTTGCACAGTTAATACTAGTACAGCGTGTCCTTCAGTTACCATCTTTAATTTACATTTTGATTTTCCTAAAGTACCAGTTTTACCAACAATTTTAAAAATGCTTGTGTCTGAACTTTCCCATTTTACGTTGTAAATTTCTCCGTAACTACTTGGTACTGTAAAAGATACATTAT
Organism: Eubacterium sp.; assembly: GCA_024697845.1. Taxonomy (GTDB): domain Bacteria; phylum Bacillota; class Clostridia; order Lachnospirales; family Lachnospiraceae; genus Eubacterium_G. The sequence continues at coordinate 674 of JAILRZ010000174.1, forward strand.
TTGGTGTTGTTGTGCCAACCTCAAATTTCATATTGTGACGTTCACTACCGTTGTAGTTAACTTTTACAGGTGTAGTTGCTGCTGAAACGGCTTCGTTATTTACTGCAGTTCCAACAAAAGTTATTCCAACTACAATTGCTGCTGTCGCAATGAATTTCATTGCTTTTTGTTTCATTAAATTTTTCATGTTCATTTGTTGTGGTTACTTCCACAACTCTCCTTTCAATTTTTTCAAGAGCAATTATACTTAAAGATTAATATTCAGTCAATGTTACCGGTTTGATTGTATTTTATACAACGGTATTATAAATGAAATCTATACCACAAAATGTTTTAACGAATAGTTGTCATATGTATTTGTTTGTTCTATAATTATTTATCGTAGTAATTATTATGGAAAGATAAAGGATAGATAAATGAAAGCACAAAAATTATTTAGTTATGTACGTAGAGCTGTAACTGATTACGATATGATTCAGGAAGGTGATAAAATTGCTGTCGGAATTTCCGGTGGAAAAGACAGTCTTGCCTTACTCTATGCTTTGAGTGGATTGAAAAGATTTTATCCACAGTCTTTTGAAATTGTGGCACTAACGGTGGATCTTGGATTTGGAATTCAGGATTTTAGTAAAATAAAGGCATATTGTGAGGATTTAAATGTGGAATATCATGTGATTCCTACAGATATTGCAGAAATTGTTTTTGAATCCAGAAAAGAAACCAATCCTTGTTCTCTTTGTGCAAAAATGCGAAAAGGATCATTAAACGATTTAGCTAAGGAATTGGGTTGTAATAAAATTGCGTATGCTCATCATAAAGATGATATGATAGAAACTATGTTTTTATCATTAATTTATGAAGGACGCTTCCACTGCTTCTCCCCTGTTACCTATTTGGATCGAATGGATTTAACGGTTATCAGACCATTAATGTATGTTCCGGAAATGGATGTAATCGGTTTTGCGAATAAATATGAGTTACCGATTGCTAAAAATCCTTGTCCGGTGGATGGACATACTAAGAGAGAATATGTTAAAAATCTGGTACGTCAGTTAAATCAGGAAAATCCTGATTGTAAACAACGTTTTTTCAGAGCTGTATTAGAAAAAGGATTTAACTAGGAGGTTTTCATATGGCTACAAACCCAGGAGCAAGAAATTATCACGACCAAGTTATTATCGATAATGAATTAAAGCTGCGAGAATTGCAAAAAGGACTTCCTCGTTTTCTAGGTGAATTCTTCCGTGGAATTGAGCCTACTACTTCTTCCCGTACACGAATTGCTTATGGTTATGATCTTACTGTGTTTTTTAATTATATGCACGAGAATAATCCGGACTTGAAGGACAAAGAAATTCGAGAGTTTCAGATTGGTATTCTTGATCAGATTACTGCTACTGATATCGAAGAATATTTGGAATATTTAAAATATTATGTAACAGAAGATGGTAAAGAACATACGAATGGCGAACGGGGAATTATGCGAAAACTAGCGTGTCTTCGAACGCTGTACCGATATTTTTATAAAAAAGAAAAGATTACCAGTAACCCTGCTTCTATTGTAGAAATGCCAAAATTGCACCAAAAAGAGATTGTTCGACTAGATGCTGATGAAGTAAGCATTCTATTAGATGAAGTGGAAATGGGGGATAAATTATCGAAATCCCAGCAAAAATTTCACAGTAAAACAAAGAATCGAGATTTAGCGCTCCTTACACTTCTATTAGGTACCGGAATCCGTGTGTCTGAGTGTGTTGGCATTGATATTAATGATATTGATTTTAAAAACTGTGGAATTAAAATTCGCCGTAAAGGTGGTTATGAAACGGTAGTTTATTTTGGCGATGAAGTGGAAAAAGCGCTCCTTCTTTACATTGAAGAACGAAAGCTGATTGTTCCGGTTTCCGGACATGAAAATGCTTTATTTCTTTCCCTTCAGAAAAAAAGGATTGGTGTTCGTGCAGTAGAAAATCTTGTCAAAAAATATTCCGGTTTAGTGACGAATCTGAAAAAGATTACGCCCCACAAGTTACGTAGCACATACGGTACTTCTCTTTATAAAGAAACCGGAGATATTTATCTGGTGGCTGATGTACTGGGGCATAAGGATGTTAATACTACGAAAAAACATTATGCGGCTATCGAAGATGAACGACGTCGAAAGGCTCGTAACGCAGTGAAATTAAGAGACGAATAAACATAAAGAGGAACGGGACATATTTTAGTCCGGTTCCTCTTTTGTTTGCGGGTACTTCATTTTAATTCGATTTATTGAAAAGCATATGTTGCGATAATGATATGATTTCCAATAGTTATTTTTTCGCTGGATAACTGATTATTTTCTATAACCTCATCAATATATTCGTCTACTGAAATGTTTGTATTTTTGGTATTTTCTTTTGCAATCGATACTAAAGTATCTCCTGATTGAACTTCATA
>JAILRZ010000009.1 GCA_024697845.1 Eubacterium sp.
TCTTTGTCTTCTTATGCGTTTTACACACTTGATTCACTTTAACCTTTGTGATATTGCAAGTACTCTTTCGACACTCTGCCTTTACCACTCCCATCATGCTGAACACCATCATTAACGATAAAATCATTGCTATTATTTTTCGTTTCATAAACATCCTCCTAACCCTTTCAATTATTTTCTGTCTCTTACGATTAGTCATTTTTGTAACCATTTCGAAATGTTCCTGTCACATCCTTATGGTAACATAGGAGTTTACATAAAACCACGAACAAAAATTGGTATTATTATTAAAATTTGGTTTCTGTTGCACCTTAGATTTCACTTTTGCTTTACAGGGTGCACTTTTCCTCCTCTGGTCGAAGTTCTACTGCACCCTAAATTTCACTTTTACTTTACAAGGTGCACTTTTCCTCCTTTGCTCGAAGTTTTACTGCACCCTAGATTTCACTTTTGCTTTACAGGGTGCACTTTTCCTCCTTTGATCGAAGTTCTACTGCACCCTAGATTTCACTTTTACTTTACAGGGTGCACTTTTCCTCCTTTGGTCGAAGTTTTACTGCACCCTAGATTTCACTTTTACTTTACAGGGTGAACTTTTCCTCCTTTGGCCGAAGTTCTACTGCACCCTAGATTTCACTTTTTCCTTTTAAGGTGCTTTTCTTTCAAAACTATAAGAAAAAAATGCCGCCGAATTTTACTTCGTGCGACATTTTTCTTATTTTACTGTTACAGACACTTTCGTAAACACTCCGTTTTGAGCGTATACATAAATCGTACACTTTCCTTTTTTCTTTCCGGTAATCTTTCCCCTTGCATTAACAGTTGCAATTGTTGAATCCGAGGATTCAAAAGATAATTTACGATGTTCTTTGACTTTTGTCTTTTTAGCTTTCTTTTTCTTTGCTTTCACCAAAACACTTTTTTTCTTTTTTACAGTTACCTTCTTTTTTGAAAGTGAAACTGCTGAAAAGTTTCCATACTTCAAATTTCCAGCTGTAATCACATGGACTGATTTTGAAATTGAAATAGCTTTTTCCTGTCCACATTGATCTTTGGCAATGGCAACAATCACAAATTTGTACCAGCTTCCCTTTTTCAATCCCGAAGCCTCATATGCATTCTTGTTCTTTACCAACGTTATTTTTTTCAATTTCTTTCCACATTCGCTTCCATAAACCCCATATTCCAAAGCTCCCGGAAACTTTTCCCAGGACAATGTGACCTTATTGGTTCCGATTTTTTTCGTCTTCGCCTGTAGTCCGACAAAGGACGATCCAGACAATTCCTTTTTTTCTTTTAATCCGGAAAGATTCGCCTGTACACTCTTGAATAGAGGAGCCTTTTCAATAACCTGCTGTTGTGAGGTCAGTTTTGGAATAGCCTCCGTCTTCGAATAACCACATACTTTACAGGTCCATTTTCTGATTCCTGTCTGGTTTGCAGTAGCTTTCTTTAGAACAGATGCTGTAAAGCTATGAGTTCCATATCCCTTTTTCTGCTGAGTGGACGTTACATAGCAGTGGTCTGCCTTGCAATTGCACCAATGCACTTTTTTGTCATACTGATATTTTCCATCCCACTGATGAATATGCGGAATGAATGAAAAAGTCACTTCAATGGATTGTGCTAATGAATCTCCGTTTTTCTTAATAGCCTGCACATAGGAAATATACTCTCCTTCTCTGGATTCTCCCATTTCCTGCAACTTAGCCATTACATCATAACGGCAAAACTGATGTCCGATGTCTTCAAAGTAATATGCATCTTTTTGAAAAGACGCAACCGGTTCCCGCTCTTTACTCAAGATAATAATACGATATTGGATAGCCCCATCATAAACATCCCACTGAAGAACTCCGCCTTCCAAACTTGCTTGGAAGTAATCCGCAGCCTGAACTTTATTTGGGGAGACCTCCGGAATCATGGGCAAAAACAGCACCAGAACCAGAAACTTTATAAATATTTTTTTAATCATACCAACGACTCCTATTTTTTAAACAAAGTGCTTAAAATTCCTCTGCCGAGACTAGCACCAACATTACCACCTAATGTCTTTCCGAATTTACCAAAATTCTTTCCCACCTGTTTTCCGACTTCTCTTCCAACAGTTCCTACAACAGAATTCCCAACAGTCTTCATCGCCTGCTGCTTTGCCTTCCGTTCTTTTTCTTCCTGTTTTGCTTTTTCTTTTGCTTCTTTTTCTGCCGCCTTTGCCTTTTCCCGTTCCTCTCTTTCAGCCTGTTTTGCTGCTTCTTTTGCTTCTTTCTCCGCCTGCTTTTCTGCTTCCTTGGCTTCTTTTTCAGCTTGTTTTGCTTCTTCCTCTGCCTGTTTTGCTTCTTCAGCAGCCTGTTGTTCTTCAATGCCTTTTCTTACAAGGAATTCATAAGCAGAATCCGGATCATAGGAATTTGCATACTTGCTGTACAATAGGCTTTCCTTGATTTTCTGATCTCGTTCCGAATCTGATACAGTTCCCATAGAACACTGTGGTGGAAGGATGTTAACTTTCTGAGCGATTCCCGGAACACCATCTTCCTGCAAGAAGGAAACGACTGCTTCTCCCGTCCCCAATTCCAACAAAGTCTGATAGGTATCAAATTCAGGATTAACTCGGAAAGAATCTGCTGCTGCCCGAACTGCCTTCTGCTCTGCCGGAGTGTAGGCACGCAATCCATGTTCCACTTTGTTCCCTAACTGTGCCAAAACTCCATCCGGAATATCTCGAGGATTCTGGGTGCAAAAATAAACCCCAACTCCTTTGGAACGAATCAATTTCACTACCTGTTCAATTTTATCAAGCAACGCCTTTGGAATATCTTCAAACAAAAGATGCGCTTCATCAAAGAAAAATACCATCTTTGGCTTATTCATATCTCCAACTTCCGGTAAAGTTTCAAACAATTCTGAAAGCATCCACAGCAAGAAGGTAGAATATAGTTTTCCATTATTGATTAAGCTGGAGCTATCCAGAATATTAATCATTCCTCTACCACCATCACCCAATTGCAACCAATCAGCAATATTCAGTGCCGGTTCTCCAAAAAAGACATCTCCTCCTTCGGATTCCAGTGCAACTAACGCTCTGGTAATGACCCCAATGGAAGCACTGCTCATTTTCCCGTAATCTGCTGCAAACAAATCTGCATTAGCATCCACGTAAGCAAGAATCGCTTTCAAATCCTTTGTATCAATTAGTAACAGATTATTATCATCTGCAATTTTAAAAATCACTGTAAGAATATCACTTTGGAGGTCATTCAGATTCAGAATGCGTGATAAGAGCAACGGTCCCATTTCCGAAATCGTTGTCCGTAACTGAATTCCCTTTGTTCCAAAAATATCCCAGAAAGTTACCGGATATCCTTTATAGGAAAATCCTGCTTCCGCAAGTCCGAACCGTTCAATTCGCTTTTGCATATCTTCACTATCCGTTCCCGGATTCATCATTCCGGCAATGTCCCCTTTTACGTCCGCCATAAAAACAGGTACACCCATTTCACTAAAAGATTCCGCCATCACCTTTAATGTGACTGTTTTTCCGGTACCGGTGGCTCCTGCTACCAGTCCGTGACGGTTTGCCATCTTTGGAATAATTGAAATATTCTCTCCCTGTGCTGTATTCGCCAACCAGATTTGTTCATTTTTTATCATGTCTTTTCCTCCATTGTAGTTTTATCGTTGAAAAAATGTTTCCATAAATGCACAATATTTGTCTGCCAGACACAAAATCCATCCTTCCCTGCTTGTCGGAATTTTGGATAATGTGAGAGGCCACATATGGCTTTCGATTGCCTGACATTCCTTTTCCCCCAGGTCAAAATATTTTTTTGCATTCACCGCTGCCTTATGGGGATGAAAAAAACCATGTAACCGATGTTCTTCTGAAGGCTCATGCCAGTCATACAGATAAAAATCATGTAGCATAGCCGCTGAAACCAGTTTTTCCTCATCCGATTTCAGATGTAATCTTCGGTTCATCAGAAAACTGACTTCCGTAACTTTCAGACAATGTTCATACGTAGATATCGATCCATGCTGAACATACTGTTTCATGGATTGAACCACCGGTTCTTCCAGATATTTATTCATTAACTGTTTTAATTCCTTCTTTTCTTTCTTCTTCACCAACATCCCCTCTTTCCAAAAACTCAAGAATTTCCACCGGACTTTCTACAATCCATTTTGCCCCTGCTTTCTGTAGTTCCTCCCGGTTTCCATATCCATACAAAACCCCTAAGGTATCAATCGATAATTTCTTTGCCCCCAATACATCAAATTTCCGATCTCCCACCATCAGAATCTCTGCCGGATTATTCGTTCCAATCTTTTCCAACCCGTACTTCAAAACATCCACTTTTTGATCCCGGGTTCCTTCCAGATTTGCACCGGCAATCAAGTCAAAATAGGAATCAATTTCCAAGTGGTTTGCAATTTGGTTTGCAAATACTTCCGGCTTTGAAGTTCCCATCATAATACAGTAACCTTTTTCTTTTAATGCCGCTAAAACTTCTTTCATTCCCGGATATAATGCTACTTCCAAAACGCCTTTGTTCCGATAATATTCTCGGTAGTAATTTACTGATTTTCTTGCATCTTCCTCGCTCATTTGGAATTGTGCCCGGAAGGAATCCATCAATGGCGGACCTATAAATGAATAAAGAGATTCTCTCTTTATATCGTCAATTCCCATTTTTTCCAATGCATACATTGCCGAATTCAATATTCCCGGTGCAGAATCCGTTAAAGTTCCGTCTAAATCAAAAATAATCGTTTTAAATATTCTATTTTCCATTTTATTTTCCGTCCTTCTCACTAACCTTAATTGTAACACAAATTATATTTTTTTGCCGAAATATTTTCTAAATAATCCAGTCAAACGAATGTCTGGAAACAGTTTTTTACCTTTCATTGCATTATATACAAAAGCAGGCTATTCCTTCCGGGAACAGCCTGCTTTGATTTTATTCTGAATCCGCTTTTTTAATTGCTTCGATTAAATTCTTATTATCATTTGCCTCTTCCAAGCCGGACCAGTTTTCCAAAATATCTTCATAGGAATCTTTTTCCAAATCAAGTTTTCCTTGAGACAGTCGTTTAATTCCCCAGTTCTCATTTTCCAGCATACACTTGTAAGACCAAATAGACCAGTTAAAATGATGTTCATTCAACAATTTCAATCCTTCTGTCCACGCCTCCATGTTATTGAAGTAATTAAACTCACCCATATAATTCGGAACATCATAATCGGATAATTCAACATTATGAATTTTACGCTCCATACTGGTAATCTGCGTATTGTTTTCATTCTCATAGTTACTGTACTCATACTGATGATATTCATACATTACATTGCTCCAGTCATACTCCTTTGGATTTGGTAAATCCCAGGAGTCCCAGATTGCTTCCATGATAATCACGTGATTCGGATCGATTTTTCTGATTTTATCATATGCCTGATCATAAACATCCCATAACAGTTTATGGATTTCATCGTCTGTCATTCCTGTATTGTAACGGTATGTACAATATGGTTCATTTAAAAGGTCATACCCTGCAACCACCGGATTTCCTTTATAATGTTCTGCTATTTTTTCCCATAACTGATAATATAGTTCCTGATTCTTCTCAGCATTATCACCAAAGAAAAATTCTGACGCTTTCATCTTTTCTTCGCGTCCGTCAATTCCTGAATGGTCACTTCCGTTCTGAGAACCATAAGCACCATGCATATCAAGAATAACATACATTTCTCTTTTTCCTGCTTCTTCCACAAACCAGTCCAATCTCTTAAATGCGTCTTCTTTCCATTTTCCTTCCGAATCTGTAAACGTTCCATACCAAAATGGAATACGAATGCTGTTCATTCCCATCAACTTAATATTGTCAAAATCTTTTTCTGTAAAAAAATGATTCTGGAAGGTATCAATTAATTCCTCTGTCTTTTCCTTTCCAAAACGCTCTGTTAATTTTTCTTCCAATTCCTTCTGACAGGTAACATGATCCGTATACTTTGGTGTACTCATCCAAAATTCCTGAACAAAATAATTTCCAATATTAAATCCTTTTAACTGAACGGCTTCACCTTTGGCATTTTTCAGTGCTTTTCCTTCTGACTTCAAAAAAGCGTCTTTTGACATTTGTACTTTCTTTCTTGTGCTACTTCCTTTTGTCATCTTGTCACTCCTTAAATTCATCCACGCGACTCCTGCAATTGCTAAAACCAATACAATTGCCGAAATAATTATTACACCTTTCTTCATTGTTTCCAATTCCTCCCATAATGATTCACCTCAAGGAAACAGTATAGCATATTTTAACAGTTTTGTGTCTCGTGTCTGCTTTTTTTCTCATAGACATCTACCCTGTTTTCAAGTATAATATACTGTTGAAAACATATATAAGGAGAGATTAAGAAC
>JAILRZ010000144.1 GCA_024697845.1 Eubacterium sp.
TTTAGGCGTGGTGTTGATTTAGGGAGACTATTGATTTTGTTACTGGGAGGAAGTGCTTAAGAATAGGAAAAGAATAGTGTTGGTTGTTGGAATTATCTTTGTTATAGTAATTGTAGGACTCGGCATAGTGCTTAAACAAAAAGCAGAAGATCAGAAGGAAATAATTACTAAGATGGAAAAAACAACTACTGAATCGGAATTGTACACCAGTAAAAAGGGAGGACTTACTTTTTATGAAGAAGGTGAACCGGATGAGATTGAATCTGTAAATTGGGATGATATCTTTGAGGAAGATGGTTCAAATCAAAAGAAAAAAGAAAATCATTCGGAAATAAAAGAACAAATATCCAAAGAACAAAGGGCAGAAAAAAAGAAAACTTACAACTGTTTGGAGAAACGGAGGGCGAAAAGGGTAAAAAAGCGAATGAAGAAAAAAATAATAATTCTTCTCAGAAGAAGGAGGGAAGTACAAAGGATTCAGTAAAGAAGTAATCGGACAATTCAAAGGAAGAAACTACAAAGAAAAAACCGATAGGAGAAGACAATAACGATGATGGATACATCAGTTTACCCGACGATTACTAAGAAGATTTTGTGTAGAATTGCCGGACTTATATACGAAATTGAATGTGGATACGATTACACATTGAATAAATTCAAAGATTATATGATTGAACCTAAAGAAATGATTCTTATGCATGGTGCTTTGATTGAATATAATGGAGAAGGTTTTTTATTTACCGCACCAAGTGGGACAGGAAAAACAACACATATCTCACTTTGGAAGAAATATTTAGGAGACAAAGTGATTATTGTGAATGGGGATAAACCTGAGCTGGTAATTCGGGAGAACTCTGTTTTAGCTTATGGCACACCATGGTGTGGAAAAGAAGGATGGCATGTTAATAAATCTGTTCCATTAAAAGGAATCTGCTTGATACAGAGAGGAAGTAAGAATAAAATTAAGCAGATATCTCCTGGAAAATACATAGAATTATTTATTCAACAATTGTATTTTGATATGGGAAGTAGTGAGGTATTAAAGGTATTTGAAATTTTTAATAAAATTACGGAAAGAGTTCCGTTCTTTTTATTAGAATGCGATATTTCAGAGGAAGCTGCAAAATGCAGTTTTGAAAAAATGACTGGAAAAGAATGGAGATAAGAAATGAAAATAAAAGAAGGTTTTTTAGTTCGAGAAGTATCAGGTCAGACCGTAATAATTCCAAATGGCGAGTGTAATCAGGATTTTAAAGGAATGATTAAGTTAAATGAAACCGGAAAATTGATTTGGGAAGCTTTGGCAGAGGGAAAATCGCAAGAAGCAATTGCTGAACAAATGGTAAAGGAATATGGAATAACTAAGGAAAATGCATTGCAGGATGTTCAGGGGTTTTTAGAAAAAATCAAAGAAGAAGGATTTTTAGAAGAATGAGGAAAACGGTAGGCATAGAAGAATTTATAAAAGAAAATGGTTTTTTTATGGACACTACTGTGGGTATGAGTATGTATCCAATGCTACGATCAAAACGAGATGCTGTTGTGATACATCCTTGCAAGGAAAGATTAAAAAAATATGATGTAGCCCTTTATAAAGTGAATGACGATTATATATTACATCAAGTTATAAAGGTGTTGCCAGATTCCTATATCATTCGAGGAGATAATCGAATCGACAAAGAATATGGCATTACGGATGAGAATCTGTTGGGGGTATTAACCTCTTTTTATCGGGATGAAAGGAAAATAAGTGTCCATAATTTTATATATCTTATCTATGTGAGATTTTGGAATTATATTTTTCCTGTCCGATATTTATATAAAAAATGCAAAAGTATTGTATATAGATTGAAGTGTAAGAATAAAAAATGAATTGAGGAACATGATGAACCATAAGAAACAAAAAAATAATGCCAGTTCAATATGGGAAGAATACAATCAACAAAAAGCCGAGGAGGCTTGTGAATACATCATTGAATTAATGAAATGTGCGCTCAACAATTTGCCTATGAAAGAGAAGAGTGAGGACTGTAATTGGTCGGTGATTTACAAGTTGATTTCAAAAAATAATATCCAGGGACTGACGTACTATGCCGTTGAAAAAATAAAAGATCGAGTTCCGGAAGTTATCATGAAAAAATGGAAACAATATCGTGACGCTGTAATCTATAAAAAGTTGATGCGAGAAGAAGAACGAAATATTATTATGTATGATTTGAGTAAAGAAGGAATTTCTTTTCTTCCGCTGAAAGGTTGTAATATTGATATTTATTATCCTGAATTGGGAATGCGGGATATGGCGGATAATGATATTTTGTATGGGAAAATCGGGCCTGGAAAACAAGGAGAATACTGTGTGCTTGGTAGGACAGAAGACGAACGGAAGCAAACAGTTAGAGAAACGCAAAAAATATTACTTAGCTACATGCAGAACAGAGGTTACAAAACCTCCGGAGAATGTGAAAAAGATGATGTTTGCGAAAAGGATGATATTTACAATTTTGAAATGCATCGTGATTTGATGGATTTGGAATTGGATCTTTATGAGTATTATAAAAATCCGTGGAAAAGAGCTATTCCAGATGAGGGATCGGAATATCTTTATCATTTTTCAAAGGAAGATGAATATATTTTTATGATTGCTCATGAATATAAGCATTATTCCGGCAGAGGTTGTGGAATTCGATATTTAGCAGACATTTATATGTTTCTGCAGAAGGAACAGCAACTTGACTGGGAATATATTTGTGAAGAATTAGAAAAAATGAAAATTCGAGAATTCGAAGAGCAAATGCGTCGCTTGTCTGTTGATGCATTAAGGCCAGAGGGGATATTAACGGAAGAAGAGAAAAAAAGCATTTATGCGATGTGTGGATACGGAACGTTTGGTCATTCCCGTACGGCACTGCAACGTCAAATTAAGGGGATGACGAAAGGGAACCAGAGTCTTAAAAAAGCAAAAATTAAATATTATCTATTACGGTTTTTACCTCCGGATGAATTTTATAAAAGAAGATATCCTTTTTTTTATAAACATCGCCTGTTAAGGCCAATACTTAGTGTTTATCGAACAACAAAAGGAGTATTATTTCATTCGAAGCATTTAAAAAAAGAAATGAAAGATGTCTTAGAAACAAAATAAACCACGCCGAAGCGTGGTTTATTTTTTTGCCTGAAATTAAGCAATTGTGTTAACTAATTTTGTTAATCTAGAAACTTTTCTAGCAACGTTGTTCTTGTGGTAAATACCCTTAGAACCAGCCATTTCAATAGCCTTTGTTGCAGCTGTTAAAGCTTCCTGAGCAGCTGACTGATCTTTAGCAGCAACAGCAGCTTCAACTTTCTTGATAGCTGTCTTAACTGAAGATTTAACGCTCTTGTTTCTTTCGTATTTAGTTCTGTTAACTAAGATTCTTTTCTTTGCTGACTTAATGTTAGCCATTTTTTCTACCTCCGTGAAAAATCATATTGCAATTCCCTTGAGAGAGATTGGGAATTGAGTTTCACCATCTGCACCTTGAGGATTTGCGGACGTCTGGTGCAGACATCAAATCCTATTTTAGACAATCAAAGGAAAAATGTCAACTGAAAAATTTGATGTGTAATAAAAAAGAAGAAAACGGAGAACCTAAAAGAAAGGTGGAGGAATAGCGTATGAAAGAACGATTGTATACAGATTTGGCGTTGGAAGAACGGGAACGATTTGAAGAAAATGTTGAAATATCAGGGGTTCAAATTGAAGAAGAATATAATCAGAGCTTAGATATGAAAACAACAGTAGTAACAATTGTCAATCGAAATGGAGAAAAGAAAATGGGCAAACCAAAGGGGCGATATGTGACAATGGAAAGTCGTTTGTTTCGAGAAAAAGGGAAGAAAGGATTTGCCGAGGAATTAAAAAAACATCTGATTTCTATGACAGATAAGTATCAGATTAAAAAAATACTGATTGTGGGGCTGGGAAATGCAGAAGCTACTCCGGATGCATTAGGTCCGCAGGTTGCCGGAAAAATCAAAATCAGAGAAGGGATATATTGTATTGCACCGGGGGTGCTGGCACAAACAGGAATGGAAAGCTGTGAAATTGTAAAAGGAATTGTGGAGGAAGTTCAGCCGGATTTGGTTTTAGTGGTGGATTCTTTGGCTTCTAGAAATCTTCGGAGGGTTTCTACGACTATTCAGTTGACGGATACAGGCATTGTTCCGGGATCGGGAGTTGGAAATCACAGGAAGGGCCTCAATGAGCGTACATTGAAGAAAAAAGTTTTTGCACTGGGGGTTCCAATGGTAGTCAGTGGAGCAACAATTGTAAATGATACTATGGAAAAATTATTGCAAATTCTGGAAGCAACAAGCAAAAATGGAACGCTTACCGGAGTGTTGGAAAACTATTCTACGGAGGAAAAGTATCAATTATTTGAAGAATTATTATCAGAAGAAACGGAGCAGACTTTTGTGACGCCAAAAGATGTGGATGAAATTGTGGAAAATCTGAGTGACATTCTTTCTGAAGCAATAAATCTCTTTTGTGTAGAACAGGTCATATGTCAGAACTAGCCAACATATAATATAGAGGTAGAAAACGAAAAAAGAATTGGGACAACAGAGAATACAAAATAGGGGGAAGCAGGTGAAGCGCAGGAAGATTCTGAGAAGTGATAGTGTTATTCGTATGCTTTTTGGGGGGATTATTATTTGTCTAAGTGTTTATGTAACAGTCAAATGTGTGGCAATTATTACGAAAGGGCAGGGAAAAGAGCGAATTCAAAAATCGGGGAAATATATTAGTAATGTATTGGCTAGGGAAATCGTGGAAAACTCTGATGTAATGAATCAATATATGCTGTGCCTGGAAAATCATCGCGATTTATCAGAAGTGGCAAAAGCAGAATTATTAAAGGCGGTTGTAACGGAATATATTGATGCCAGTGAATATTCCTATGATACAACGGATCCGGGATATAATCAGGTCATCAATCTGATATATGAAAATATGAACGCTTCAACGACAGTGGAAGCGACGACCAGACAGGAGCGGGTAACAGAACATCAAACATCTGAAATCGGGAAAAAGAAAACAACACATCAAAAACTGGTTCCGGAACCGAAATCGGTAGGCAAGAGATATACGGCAAAGAATCTGGGTGGTTTTTATAAAGTTATTGAAAAGTTTTATACCGTTACGGCGTCTACTGCAATGTATGAAAGTGATCTTCCTATTACAAAGGCATTGAATGAAAAATTTAGAATTACAGGAGACGGAAAAAAGCCCCAAATATTAATTTATCATACCCATTCTCAGGAAGAATTTTCCAATAGCACCGGGAACCCAAATACAACAATTATCGGAGTGGGAAATCGATTGGCAGAGGTACTGGAAAAGCAATATGGGTATCGGGTAATCCATGACACATCTACATATGATATTGTTCATGGAAAACTGGACCGCAATGAAGCTTATGATCAGTCTAGAGCAGGAGTGAAGAGACTACTGAAAAAATATCCTTCCATAAGTCTGTGCTTGGATATTCATCGGGATGGAGTCGGAGAGAATACCCGGCTGATTACAGAAATCAATGGAAAAAAGACTGCACAGATTATGTTGTTTAATGGAATGTCCCGATTCAAAATCACAGGAGATATCGATTATTTGTACAATCCGTATCGATTTGAGAATCTGGCGTTGACGTTGCAAATGAAATTAAAAGCAGAAGAATTCTATCCGGGTTTTACAAGACGAAACTATGTGAATGCATATCAGTACAACCTGGATATCTGTCGCCAGACAATGCTGATTGAAGTAGGGGCTCAAACCAATACATATCAAGAAGCACAAAATGCGGCAGAACCAATGGCAGTGCTGATTCATAAAGTATTGGGAAACAATAAAAGGGAGCAATGAATCGCTCCCCTTGAAATCAATTATTTCCCAGTAGAACCAAATCCTCCGGTACCACGAACAGTATCGGATAATTCATCGGTTTCTTGAAAGTCTACTTTTAAGAATGGTGCAATGACAATCTGTGCAATGCGTTCATTGGATTCAATCGTTTGAGGTTCCTGACCGTGATTGTGCAAAGCAACAGTGATTTCTCCACGATAGTCTGCATCCACTACACCGACTTTATTGGCAGGAGCCAAACCTCTTTTGCAGGAAAGACCGCTTCTGGCATAAATCAAACCGGCATAACCCTCCGGAATTTCCATAGCGACACCGGTGCCGACAAATACTGTTTCTCCCGGTTTTATTGTTAACGCATCATCCAGACAGGCATATAAATCTGCGCCGGCTGCATAATCGCTGCCATAAGTAGGAATCGTAGCATTCTCTTTTAATTTCTTGATATTTACTTGAACTGACATCATATCCTCCTATAATTTCTTTTCCCATAATGTAATTTGTCCGGATTCTAAGGTTTCCGGTATTTTAATCAGCCGCTGATTTTCAGAACCGCGAAATACCAACGCCGGATTTTTTAATTTTTCGATAAACGGACCATCTACAAGAACATCAATGTAAGAGAGAAGTTCTCTTGTTTCCGGCCATTCTTGCATCATACGTCCCATTACATCCCGTTCAAATTCAAAACCGGTGAAGCACCAGATGGTTTTATCGGGATAGACCTCTTTAATTTTTCTTGCAAGAGGTAACAATCCTTTTTGATTAGAATGTTCCAATGGTTCTCCACCTAGAAATGTGACACCGGCATAGGCTCCAAAAGAGAGGGTGTCCAGAATTTCATCAATTGTTTCCTCTGTGAAGGGCTTTCCATAATTAAAATCCCAGGCTTCTTGATTAAAACAGCCGGGACAATGATGATTACATCCACTAACAAACAGGGATACTCGGATTCCGGGACCATTGGCGATATCGTACTTTTTTATTTCTGCGTAATTCATAAGGACTCCTTTCGTTGGTGTCTTCTTAAACTTCGATGCAGTAAGAACAAAACATCGAAAATGCATACAATAAATTATAAGGGAAGAAAATGAAAAAGTCCATATAAGCAGGGAGAAAGAATAAGTAGTTGAATAATCAGTGTAAATGGTATATTATAAAGTTAGTTCAGGCTAACTTTAAAGGCAAAGGAGGGGAACCGATGAACATCGATATGTTGAAAGGGATTATGATTCCATTTGGGGGAACGACACTTGGTGCAGCGTGTGTGCTGTTTATGAAAAAGAATTTGAATTTAAAAGTGCAAAGGATTCTTACCGGTTTTGCGGCAGGCATTATGGTGGCTGCATCCATTTGGAGTTTGTTGATTCCGGCAATTGAACAGTCGGAACAATTAGGAAAATTATCTTTTGTTCCGGGAGTTATAGGGTTCTGGTGTGGGATTTTGTTTCTGTTGTTTCTGGATTCTGTGACTCCACATTTGCATATGAATAGTGAACAGCCGGAAGGACCGAAGAGTAAAATGAAGAAAACAACAATGCTTGTACTGGCAGTAACTCTTCATAATATTCCGGAAGGAATGGCAGTAGGGGTTGTATATGCAGGCTGGGCATCAGGGAATGTTGCAATTTCCGTTTCTGCCGCCTTGGCTCTTTCCATTGGAATTGCCATCCAGAATTTCCCGGAAGGAGCAATTATTTCTATGCCTCTTCGAGCGAATGGAACCACGAAGGGGAAGGCGTTCCTTTATGGAGTATTATCGGGAATTGTAGAACCGGTTGCGGCATTGATTACAATTTTATTATCCAAACAAATTATTCCTGTGCTTCCGTATATGCTTAGTTTTGCAGCAGGAGCGATGATTTATGTTGTCGTTGAAGAATTAATTCCGGAAATGTCGGAAGGGGAACATTCCAATCTGGGAACTTTGTTTTTTGCCTTTGGATTTACCTTGATGATGGCATTAGATGTTGCGCTTGGATAATGGATATGGTACATTGAATAGAAGAAAGACGAGGTTGAAGGGAATCCTTTCAACCTCTTTGTTTAAAAAGGGAGGCTGTTATGAGCGTTTTGAATCAGTATGAACCGAAAAAGGTGTTTCAGCTTTTTGAAGAAATCTGTGGAATTCCTCACGGTTCCGGAAATGTAGAAAAAATTAGTAATTATCTGGTGAACTTCGCAAAGGAAAGAAAACTGAAGGTTCGTCAGGATGAATCATATAATGTAATCATTTGGAAAGATGCCAGTGTCGGTTATGAAGCATCTGCACCGGTTATTTTGCAAGGACATATGGATATGGTTGCAGTGAAAGAAGCAGATTGTACAAAGAATATGGAGACTGAGGGATTGGATTTGGAAGTGCAGGGAGAATTTCTTTCTGCCCGAAAAACTTCTTTGGGAGGCGATGATGGAATTGCAGTGGCATATGCCTTGGCGATATTAGATGACGATAATATTGCCCATCCTCCAATTGAGGCAATTTTTACAGTGGATGAAGAAGTGGGAATGCTTGGGGCTACTGCGCTAGATACTTCCGATTTAAAAGGAAAGACGATGTTGAATATTGATTCTGAAGAAGAAGGAGTGTTTACAGTGAGCTGCGCCGGAGGTGCAACGGTGAAATGTAATCTTCCTTATAGGAAAGAATTGATTTCAGCGGCAATCATTGAAATGCGAATGGACGGTTTTACCGGTGGACATTCAGGCATAGAAATTGACAAGGATCGACTGAATGCCAATCAGGTACTGGGAAGAATTTTACTGAATGTATTTCAGAAAGTCGGAATGCGACTGGTTGTCATTGGCGGAGGAGAAAAGGATAATGCCATTGCTGATTTTTCAGAAGTAGCTATGGCAGTAAATACGGAAGCAATTGACACCACGAAGAAAATCATTGAAGATACCTTTGCGGAAATTAAAAAGGAACATCAGTTATCAGATCCTGATGTGAAGCTGCAATTAAATGTTATGCCGGAAGATATGGTGGAAAGCTTTTCAGGAGCAGCCACTTTGGCAACGGTAGTATCCTTGGCAAATATGCCGGGAGGTGTTCAAAGAATGAATCCGGAAGTCCCGGGAATGGTTCAAACATCATTGAACCTTGGGATTTTAAAGACAGAAGTAGAACAGGTACAAATGGTGTTCAGTGTCCGAAGCTCTGTGGAAAGTGAGAAAAATTTCCTGATTGAAAAACTGAAGTCTATGACGGAAATCTTTGGTGGAAATGTTACAATCGAGGGTAATTATCCGGGATGGGAATATAAAGCAGATTCTAAGCTTCGTGAAGTGATGGTGGACGCCTACAGACAGGTTTATGGAAAGGAACCAATCGTGGAAGGGGTTCATGCCGGACTGGAATGTGGTATTTTTGCAAGCAAGATTCCGGGATTGGATGCGGTTTCTTTCGGACCACAGATGAACAATATTCATACGACGAACGAAGAATTGAATATTCCATCAGTGGAAAGAACATGGAAATTGATTTTGAAAACATTGGAAATGTTGAAATAGTTAGAGAATATGGGAAAGGTTCAAGTTTACCTTTCCCTATATTTATGCTAGAATGACATACGTAAAAATGTATAGAAAGGTACAAAAACATTGGCACATATCGATCAGAGTAAAATCAGAAATTTTTGTATTATTGCCCATATTGATCACGGAAAATCAACATTGGCGGACCGAATTATTGAAATGACAGGACTTTTGACAGAAAGAGAAATGCAGTCTCAGGTCCTTGATAATATGGAATTGGAACGTGAGCGTGGAATCACCATTAAGTCTCAGGCAGTTCGTACCGTATATAAAGCAAAAAATGGAGAAGAATATATCTTCAATTTAATTGATACACCGGGGCACGTGGATTTTAATTACGAAGTATCCCGAAGTTTGGCAGCCTGCGACGGGGCAATTCTTGTGGTGGATGCAGCGCAGGGTGTGGAAGCGCAGACTTTGGCAAACGTGTATCTGGCATTGGACCATGACCTGGAAGTGGTTCCGGTCATCAATAAGGTGGATTTACCATCCGCAGATCCGGAACGTGTCATTCAAGAAATTGAAGACGTAATCGGATTGGAAGCTCAGGGGGCACCATTGGTATCAGCAAAGACCGGACTGAATTGTGAAGATGTTTTGGAAGCAATCGTCAATCAGCTTCCGGCACCGGAAGGAAATCCGGATGCACCATTGCAGGCATTGATTTTCGATAGTTTGTATGATTCTTATAAGGGGGTTATTATTTTTTGCCGAATCAAGGAGGGTACCGTAAAACCGGGAATGAATATTAAGATGATGGCTACCGGCGCTACTGCCAATGTGGTGGAAGTAGGATATTTTGGTGCGGGACAGTTTATGCCATGCGAGGAATTGTCCGCTGGAATGGTTGGATATATTACTGCCAGCATTAAGAACGTTCGTGACACTATGGTAGGTGACACAGTAACCGGCGCAGATAATCCGGCAGCAGAACCCCTTCCTGGATACAAGGAAGTGAACTCTATGGTGTACTGTGGATTGTATCCGGCAGACGGAGCTAAGTATCCGGATCTTCGAGACGCGTTGGAAAAGCTTCAGCTCAATGATGCGGCATTGAAATTCGAACCGGAAACATCTATTGCCTTAGGCTTTGGATTCCGCTGTGGATTCTTAGGATTATTGCACTTGGAGATTATTCAGGAACGTCTGGAACGTGAATACAATCTTGATTTAGTAACTACGGCACCGAGTGTTATTTATAAAGTATACAAAGAAAACGGCGAAGTCATTGAACTGACTAATCCGACCAACTTACCGGATCCAAGTGAAATTGCTTATATGGAAGAACCAATTGTTAGCGCGGAAATCATGGTAACCAGTGAATTTATTGGCTCCATTATGGAACTTTGCCAGCAGAGACGTGGACGTTATATCAGTATGGAATATGTGGAAGAAACCCATGCCGTGCTGAAGTATGACATTCCACTGAATGAAATTATTTATGATTTCTTTGACGCGCTGAAATCCCGTTCCAGAGGATATGCTTCTTTTGATTATGAATTAAAGGGCTATGAACAGGCAAAACTTGTGAAGTTAGACATCTTAATCAACAAAGAAGAAGTGGATGCATTGTCCTTTATTGTTCCTGAAGTTTCGGCTTATGAACGTGGACGTAAAATGTGTGAAAAATTGAAGCAGGAAATTCCGCGTCAGATGTTTGAAGTGCCAATTCAGGCAGCAGTGGGAAGTAAGGTTATTGCCAGAGAAACGGTGAAAGCAATGCGTAAGGACGTATTGGCGAAATGTTATGGTGGTGATATTTCAAGAAAGAAGAAACTTTTGGAAAAACAGAAAGAAGGAAAGAAACGTATGCGCCAGGTTGGAAACGTGGAAATTCCACAGGCTGCGTTTATGTCCGTGCTGAAGTTAGATGAAGAATAAGATAGAACTATACATTCATATTCCCTTTTGTATCAGAAAATGCAATTACTGTGATTTCTTATCTGCTCCGGCAGACGAAGAAACAAAAAGAAACTATGTTTCTGCATTAATTCGGGAGATTCAGCAGTCATCTTGTGAGGAGGTCTTAGTGGACACCATTTTTATTGGCGGAGGAACTCCTTCCATATTGGAAGCAGAGCAGATGGAAGATATTTTGTCATCTGTAAGGGAAAATTTTCATATTTGTGAGGATGCTGAAATTACCATCGAATGTAATCCTGGAACTGTGACGGAAGAAAAGCTTCTTACTTATAAGAAGTTTGGCGTAAATCGCATTAGCTTTGGGTTGCAAAGTACAAATAATGAAGAACTGCGTTGTCTTGGAAGGATTCACTCTTATGAAGATTTTTTGGAGTCCTATGAATTGGCAAGAAAATGTGGTTTTGATAATATTAATATTGATTTGATGAGCGCTCTGCCGGGACAGACTATAGAGTCTTATGAGGAAACGGTACGTAAGGTTCTTGCATTAAATCCGGAACACATCTCGGCATATAGCCTGATCGTGGAAGAAGGAACAGCTTTGAAGCGGCAGCTGGACCGGGATGGATATGATTGTTTGCCATCTGAGGATGATGAACGGGAAATGTATTATCGGACAGAACAGTTGCTAAAGGAAGCAGGTTATCATCGATATGAAATTTCAAATTATGCAAAGGAAGGTTTGGAGTGCAGGCATAACATTGGCTATTGGAAGCGAAAGGAATATATGGGCTTCGGTCTTGGTGCCGCGTCTTTGATTGGAAATTGTCGTTACAATAACACCAGTGATTTCAAGTGTTATGTGAATGCTCAGGATTTTGAATCTGTCCGGGTTAATCAGGAACAGCTTTCTTTGAAAGACCAGATGGCAGAATTTATGTTTCTGGGACTTCGGATGATGGAGGGGATTGCTAGCGAAGAATTCCGGACAACATTTCAAACAGATCTTTACGCTGTCTATGGCGACGTGATAGATAAATTTATAAAACAGAAACTATTGGTAGATAATAAAGAAAGAATCTATTTATCGCCGAAAGGAATTGACGTTAGCAATTATGTCATGGCGGAGTTTCTTTTGGAAAATTAGGAGGTAGAAGAAATGGAAGATAAGAGAATTGATGAAATTATCGCAATGTTAGATGGCAGTGTAAAAAAAGGTGATGGCCATATTAATGTAACCGTGGATGACACCAAAGAAACAGCCCAGACAATCTCCAGAGGATGCTGTGATAACTCTGATAATCCAACTGCTTGCAGTGTACCAACATTAGAGTTACCGGATGATGATGAATTCCAGAAATAATTGTGGCAAACTTTTTAAAAAAGGATATTGACAGTAAAATACAGTTATTATATAATCTTTTATTGTGACGTGTTATGTGCGCTACCACTATGCCTAGCCAAAGCCCCGGTACGGAATAGACGGTGCGGACAGTAAACATAGATATCAAA
>JAILRZ010000188.1 GCA_024697845.1 Eubacterium sp.
GGCTGTATTAATATGAGTGGTCTCATTAAAGTTCAGACGACCAAGGAATTTGAAGAATCTACTGCCTCAAAGATTTTGGATTTGGTAGAAAATTCCAGTATGAAGAAAGCAAAATCAGAACAGTTTATTTCCAAGTTTGCGAAATATTATACACCAATCGTTTGTGGATTGGCGTTGGCATTGGCAGTGTTACCGCCGATTGTTGCTTGGTTGATGGGAAATTCGGCGCAGTTTTCCAAATGGATTTATCGTGCATTAACGTTTCTGGTTATCAGTTGTCCTTGTGCGTTGGTTATTAGTATTCCACTGAGTTTCTTTGCGGGAATCGGTTGTGCCAGCCGGGAAGGAATTTTGGTAAAAGGTTCTAATTATCTGGAAACTCTTTCAAAAGTAAAAAATATTGTGTTTGATAAAACCGGAACGTTGACAGAAGGGGTTTTTCAAGTAACGGAAATTTGCCCGAATGGGATTAGTGAAGAAGGTTTGCTTGCTTATGCGGCCTATGTGGAAGCATACTCCAACCATCCTATTAGTAAGAGTTTGAAAGAAGCTTTTGGACAGGAAATTGATGCATCTTTGGTAACAGAGGTGGAGGAAATTCCGGGACATGGAGTATACGCATTGGTTGGAGAGCATGAAGTCGCAGCGGGAAATCACAAACTTTTGGAAAAAATGAATATTTCCGTGGAAACTGTCGATAAGGTAGGGACTTTGGTCTATGTGGCGGTGGATGGAATGTATGCCGGATACATTGTAATCTCTGATGTGATTAAGAAAGATGCAAAACGTACAATTCAGCAATTAAAGAAGGCAGGTATCAAAAAGACCGTGATGCTCACCGGAGACCGAAAAGTCGTGGCTAAAAATATAGGAGAACAGCTTGGAATTGATGAAGTGTATTTTGAACTGCTTCCGGAGGAAAAAGTTTACTATCTGGAAGCACAGCTGGCTGATATGGGCGACAAGGAATGTCTGGCTTTTGTTGGAGATGGAATGAATGATGCACCGGTTTTATCTAGAGCGGATCTTGGAATTGCCATGGGAGGAATGGGAAGCGATGCAGCGATAGAAGCCGCAGATGTGGTTTTAATGGATGACCAACCGGAAAAAATCTCATTGGCAATCCGAATTGCTAGGAAATGTCTTCGAATTGTATATGAAAATATTTATTTTGCAATTGGTGTAAAAATCTTTTGCCTGATTTTAGGCGCAGTGGGTATTGCAAATATGTGGGTGGCCATTTTTGCCGATGTGGGCGTGATGGTTCTGGCAGTGTTAAATGCCATTCGTGCCCTGTTTATTAGAAAAAGCACAAAGGAGGAAATTGCATAATGGCACAGGAAGAAAAGCTTTGTTGTGATGGTTTGGAAGTTCACGAGGAATTGATTCAATTGGTGAATGAAACAATGCCGGAAGAAACAGAACTTTATGATTTAGCAGAACTTTTTAAGGTGTTCGGGGATTCCACAAGAATCCGAATCTTGTTTGTTTTACTGGAAGCAGAGGTGTGCGTATGCGACTTGGCAAAGGTATTGCAGATGACACAGTCGGCAATTTCCCATCAGTTGCGAATCCTGAAACAAAACAAGCTGGTAAAAAGCAGACGAGAGGGCAAATCAATTTTTTATTCTCTGGCAGATGAACATGTGCGAATGATTATTGCCATGGGAAGGGAACATATTGAAGAATAGGAAAAGAAAGAGGCTACATTCTAGATGCAGCCTCTTTTTTAATGCAATGGGGTAAATTCTGTAATTCCCAGAAATACTTTTCCCATTTTTTTGTCTTGCCCAATTAATACGGAACAATATTGGAATGCATACTTGTCAAAATCATCGTAAGTGATTTTAATGGTGTACGCTGTTAGATTTTTCAATTCATAGATGGAATCTTCATTATACTCTTTGACAAATTTGGAGGGTAATTCATTGGTATCAATAATGTCATAGGTAAAATGAGAGTCGCTGAGCAGATTGCTTTCCTGAATGTAATCCTTATAAAATGCAGATACTTCGTCATCATCCTCAGCATCTTTACCGGAAAATTCCATATCGCTTTTAATCTGTTCTTCCTCCAAAAGATCGGCATAAGCTTCTCCGTCAGTTTTTTCATAGGCCGCAAAAGCTTTCTTAATAATTCGCTTATCGTTATGGGTAAATGAAACAACCAATACAATAATCAGAATCAGTACAGCAAGTGCAGATAAAATTGGAATCACCGGAAGTGTTTTTTTCTTGGATGTATTTTCAATTGATGGAACGGAATGAAAGTCTTCATAAAAGTCTTCATCAACTGTTGTCTGGTTTTCTGAATCCATAAGCAATCTCCTTATAGTCAATTCTTTCATTAAGTCGCTCGCCACGACTACTTTCATTTTATCAAAGAATAGTAGGACCTACAAGATTTTCTTGGGACAACCCGCACAAATTAATGCTAGAAAATGTCAAAAAACATTGTATAATAAAAGTAGTGATTTTTTAGGAAAGGAGACACATTATGAAGAATTTTTTTAATGAATTCAAGAAATTCATCGCACAAGGCAATGTAATGGACATGGCTGTTGGTATCATCATCGGTTCTGCATTTACTGCAATTGTTACTTCTTTAGTAGAAGACATTTTGACACCAATCATTGGAATGGCCACAAAGGATATGGATTTCAAATCATTGAACTTTAAAGGTTTAATGTACGGAAATTTCATTAATGCAGTGATTACATTTATTCTTACAGCACTTGTATTATTCCTGATTGTCAAGGCAATGAACAAGTTTAAGAAGGAAGCACCTGCTGCTGATCCTACAACAAAGACTTGTCCATACTGCAAATCGGAAATTGACATTGAAGCGACAAAGTGTCCTCATTGTACATCTGATTTATAAAAATACGACAACACCCGAAGAATAAGCGGGTGTTGTATTTTTTTGCACCATACATCTTGAAACTGGAGCATGATTCGTTTATAATTAATACGTTTATGCGTGTTTTTTTAGAAATACGTAAATATTTTGAATAACGGAGTACAAAAGTTATGGGTGAAAATGTGAACACACAAAAGGGCTGGAGAGCCAACAAGTGGATCCGTGCAGCAATTCCTGCATTGTTATTACACTTTAGTATCGGTACTGTTTATTGCTGGTCATTATTCAGTGAAGCAATCTCAAAAGACATTGGCTGGGATAAGCCGGCTGTAGAATGGGCATTCAGTTTTGCAATTTTCTTCCTTGGAATGTCAGCAGCATTCCTCGGTGGTGTTGTAGAAAAGAATATTCATTTGTCTTCATTAATTGCAACAATTTGTTTTGCATCAGGTATGGCTGGAACAGGTTTCTTCATTTATTATGGAACAAACCATCAGCATTCTGTATTAGCATTAATTGGAATCTATGTATGTTATGGTTTTATTATGGGTGTAGGTCTTGGAACAGGTTACTTATCACCGGTTAAGACATTAATGCTTTGGTTTGAAGATCGTAAAGGTTTAGCAACCGGTCTTGCTGTTGCAGGATTTGGTGGAGCAAAAGCGATTGCTAGTCCAATCATGGAATGGTTACAGCCAAAGTTCGGAACAAGCAAGATGTTCTATATCCTTGCCGTTGTATATTTCATTATGATGTTCATTGGACATTTACTTCTTAAGAAGCCGGAAGGCTGGGTTGAACCTGCAAAGAAGGATAAGAGCGAAGGTATCATTGCTACAATCAAGACAAAGGGTTGGGCAAACTACATTGGTATCTGGGTAATGTTCTACATTAACATTACATGTGGTCTTGCATTAATTTCACAGGAAAAGATGATTGTTAAATGTATCGGTCTTGCAGCATTTGCTGGTATCATCTCTACATTCTCAGCAATCTTCAATGCCGGTGGACGTTTAGGTTTCTCAGCATGGGCTGATAGCTTAAAAGACAGAAATACAATTTACAAGTTAATCTTCATTCTTTCTATTGCCTTAACAGCACTTGTTATGGTAACAAACGGAATTAAGAATGCTGCAAACCCAGCAGATGGATTTACAGCGATCAACGTTCAGAATGCAGTTCTTGTAGTTTTAGTATTAGCATTAATCTTTATGGTAAATGCAGGATACGGTGGTGGATTCTCCAACGTGCCAACATTGTTATCTGACCATTACGGAATGGGTAACATCAGTGCTATCCACGGTATTACACTTTCTGCATGGGCATTTGCTGGTCTCTCAGGAAACCAGATGGCTACATGGATTGTAGGTAAATTTGGAAAGCCTGTAACAGGAACTCTTCACGGAGAAGAAGTAATCGTTAACCCAACAGGTTACCA
>JAILRZ010000189.1 GCA_024697845.1 Eubacterium sp.
TGTGGTTCACATCCTCTTTTTTATTTCAATTTTTACATTTTTGAAGAAAATATATATCATCATAGTTTAAGACTTCAACCACATCATTTATGTTATACGGCTTTGAGGGCTTTTTTAAATTATAATGAATTACTTTTCTCCCTTGCAATGTTTCAACTTCGACAATACAAATCTGTCCCGGCATATTGTTATATCGAACATTTGAATTCATATATCCCAGAACTGTTCCATGATATATTTCCCCTCTGGATTTAACAATTCTATTTTTATAAATATTCATTCCAACAATGCTGTATGAAATGATAATACCTAAGAATAAAACCAAAACAACAACTTTACTTCCTTGAGAATTTGAAAAACTCCTCATCTCTGGCTCTCTCCTGCCAACAATTATCAGAAAGTCCCAAAATATTTGAAAAATCAAAAGAAATGTTCCAAAAATCAACGGAAATCCTACATTCCAAAAAGTTAAATTTGCTTCTCTACATTTTAAATCTTCATCATACATTTTTTCACCTTCAAAAAAGGCTGCCTGACGACAGCCTCTTACTTTTTTCTTTATTCTACTGATATAATGGATACTTATCTGTTAATTCTTTTACCATTGCTTTAACTTTTTCAGTGTTTGCTTCTGCATCATCAGCAATTAATGCCATACATTCAGCAATTGTATCCATATCTTCTTCTTTCAATCCACGGGTTGTAACAGCCGGAGTTCCGATTCTGACACCAGATGTAATTCCCGGCTTCTGTGGATCGTTTGGAATTGCATTTTTGTTACATGTAATGTTTGCTGCATCAAGAGCAATTTCAAAATCCTTACCTGTTACATTCTTACTTCTTAAATCAACTAACATTAAATGATTATCTGTACCACCGGATACAAGATCAAATCCTCTATCTGTTAATCCTTTTGCTAAAGCCTGTGCATTTGCTGCAATCTGTTTTGCGTATGCTTTAAATTCATCAGATAATGCTTCTTTGAAACAAACAGCCTTTGCTGCAATAACATGCATTAAAGGACCACCCTGAATTCCAGGGAATACTGCCTTATTTAATTTATGCTCTAATGCAAATTCTTCACTAGATAAGATCAAACCACCACGAGGTCCACGAAGTGTCTTGTGGGTTGTTGTCGTTGTTACGTGAGCATATGGAATTGGGCTCTGATGAACACCTGCAGCTACAAGACCTGCGATGTGCGCCATATCTACCATTAAGAATGCTCCAACTTCATCAGCGATTTCTCTGAATTTCTTGAAATCAATCTTTCTAGGATAAGCACTTGCTCCTGCTACGATTAACTTTGGTTTTGCTTCCTTTGCAAGTTTTAATACTTCATCATAATCGATAAATCCTTCTTCATTTACGCCATAAGGAACAATGTTAAAATATGTACCGGACATATTTACCGGTGAACCATGTGTTAAGTGTCCACCAGCATCAAGACTCATTCCCATTACTGTATCGCCAGGTTTTACTAAAGCGAAAAATACAGCCATGTTTGCCTGTGCTCCTGAATGAGGCTGAACATTTGCATAAGTGCATCCGAAAAGTTCTTTTGCTCTTTCTCTTGCAAGTTCTTCTACGATGTCAACATATTCACATCCACCGTAGTATCTCTTTCCAGGATAACCTTCCGCATACTTGTTTGTTAACTGACTTCCCATTGCTGCCATTACAGCCTTGCTAACAATGTTTTCAGACGCAATCAATTCCAAATGGCTCTGCTGTCTGTCGTTTTCCTGCTGAATTGCTGCAGCTACTTCTGCATCAGCATTCTTCACTTCATCAAAAGTAAACATATATAAATCCTCCATTATGTATCGCACCGCTGTTGCGGTGCTGTATTTTCGTATATTGGCGCAAACGCCCACTAACATATACTTTATCATATTCTGTATTTTTTTGAAACGGATTTTATTTAAAAAAGTAAAGAAATCCGAACTTTTTCACTAATCGAATTCTAAATCCATTAGGTTTCACACGGATTTACGTTTTCTTCGCAGGAACATTTATTGAACACAACCATATTTCCATCTACCTGTTCACATGGACTTTCGGCATTTTTCAACTTACCTTCACATTTCGGTGGTTCCAATTCCAGCGGTTTGATTTCTCTGGAAAGCAAGCCACTCTCAACAAAGTCCAGACAGGTATTCTGGTCGTCTGTCAGACTGGCCTTCGGTGGAATTGGTTTTCCTTCCTGTGCAACCTTGTAAGCTTCATAATATACCGTTCTTAAGAACAATGAAATCCCTGCAGAAAACGTCCCGGTGGCTGTATTAAAGTTCATCGCCTTTGCCACAACGCTTGCATTTATTCCATTGGTTACCGTATTGCCCTCAGGTAAAAACGCAACGGTGTTGATTACCGTAGATCCGGCTGTGGCTTCACTATAGCCAACACCATACGGGGTATACAATTCAATCGTCACGGATTCCGGGTTGGTTTCAGGATCCTGATATTCCACATCTGGACTGGTCGCACTACCTGGCAGGTAATTTGCCGTTACAATCGTGGATGTCAGGTAATTGTTACATCGATCAAACAATTTCACCTGAAATGTTACAGCAACATTGGTCAAAACCACTGTACTGCAATTTGCACGACTGGTATTTGTTACTGTTGTCCCCGGAATATCAGTTGTTGATTCCGTAAATTCAATATCAATGACATCCAGTCTGGCACAGGCAGCTGACGGGTTTGCCGTAAGCACTTCTGCCGGAACCGTCACAGGTCTGCAAATATTGATTCCGATTTCATCATAGATTACCGGTGCGTACACTGACAACAATCTTGGTCTTCCTGGAATTCCTGTACTACAGATTCCTCCTCCGCAGGCGCAGCTTCCACCGGTATCATTACAATTTTGACAGTTCATATTATCCTCCCTTTTGTATTTATTATATTTTATGCAATGACACTCTTTTGGTTCTATTCCTTCGTTTTAAAGAATAAAAACTAATATAAGCTTTTCTAAGGAGGAACTTTTGGACAACTATCATATTTTCACATTATCTTCAGGACAGCCAATCATTTTATATCAGGAATCCGAAAAAATATATATGTACGCCATCTATTCCGGAAGAATTCGCTCTTATGGCGTCGTTTTGGAGAACGTAAAAGACCACTTTCAGCATTTCTTTTCAAACCAACATTACTTCTGTTATTTTTCGACACAAGAGAAACTCCACCTCTTTTCAATGAAAGATTTTCATTTCAACGAACTTCTTTCGCTTCCTTCCAAAGAATGCCAAAACGATCACATTCTTCAAGCAAAATTCATTACTTATGAGGATACCGGCTATCTGCTTTATTTAGCCCAAGAACAATCTGGCCTTTGTAACCTGCATTCTATCCCCCTTTCTGATTTAGCAAAAACTGTTGTCCTATACGAGGGTAAACCAAAAGAGCAACAGTTTGATATATTACCATCAGATCAGGGAATATTTTTACAATTAATTTCCGAAAATAACGTAAAACTACTCCGCATAAATTCTTTGCAAACAAAGGGAAATTTTAATATTCTTTCTGAGCCTGAACAATATTGCAAACAATTAGTGGAAAAAGAACAGCTATTGGAAGAAAAAAAGAAAAAACTGGCTACAATGGAAGTTGCACTCTATGAAAAGAATAATCGCATTGCCACATTAGAAAGCACACAAAAACATATTACCGAGCAATACAATGAATTAGCTGATTTTGCTGGAAAATTGCAAGAAGAATTAAGAAAAGCCCGATATTTGTAATCACAAATATCGGACCAGGTTAACAAATAAATAATTCCACCAAAAATACAATTAAACAACTGGCAACAGATACTTGGAAGAGATTCCCTCCAATCCAAGCCAAAATCACAGCAACAACCAGCGCAACACATCCGGAAATCCAGGACTGCGTAGCCGTAATTATTGCTGGAAATGTCATTACAGCTAACGTTACATAAGGAACATAATACAGAAAAGAACGGATATATGTATTCTTAATCTCTTTTCGAATCAAAGTAATCGGCAAAACTCGAATACAATAAGTTGCCAATGTCATAGCAAGCAAGGCTCCATACAATTTTACATTCATTTAATCATCATTCTCCTCAATTTCATTAATTGGACGAAATACCGTAAATATACCGGCAATCAAAACTGTCAACACAATGATTTTGATACCACTGCTAACGTCTTTTACTCCCGGAATGACCGTGGAGCAATAACTAAGTAAAAAGCTCACAACAATTACATTGGCAACTACTCTGTTCTTTTTACCTTCCGGAATAATACATGCCAAAAACATTCCGTAAAGTCCCACACTTAGTGCACTCACGATATTTCCAGGTAACCGGTTTCCCAATATTACACCAAGAGCTGTTCCAAACACCCAGCCCGGAGATGCCACGGAAGCCATCCCGAATACATAATAAGGATTTAATTTCCCGGAAACAGAAATGGCTGCGCCAAAAATTTCATCAGTGATAAAATACCCTATAATCAGTCGTTTCCATAAAGGAGTATCCTCAGGAATCTTCTGACTCAATGCACATGACATCAGTAAATATCTAGCGTTAGCTACCACTTCCATCAAAACCATAATTAAAATTCCTGCTCCTGCACCATAAAGAGAAAAAGCAATATATTCTCCTGCTGATGCATGCAAACCAAAGCTCACCAGTGCTGACTGCAATGCTGTAATTCCAACTCTTTTTGCTTGAATCCCCAAAGTAAATGCAACAGCTAAATAACCGAGACCTATTGGAATCCCGGATTTCAATCCTGCGCAATATGCTTTTCTATTTGAATGTTCCATCATATCAACAATCCTTTTCTCGAATTTTAATCAGTAATAGTTTTCCCTCTCTAACAGTGATTTCACTGACTTTACCAGGTAAAACTTCGTTACTGATTCCATACTGATATTCACTGGTAATTTCACCATCTGTCAGGGGATACTTAGCATTCTTTATCGTGATTCCCTTTGCGATTCCTGAAATATTCAGCAAGGAAAAATAGGCATAGGAATCTTCCACCCAAACCGGTTCCTCAGCTACCAGTTCCATCTCTGAATAATCATCTACAATCATTCCCTTTTTTCCATTGCTATCAAGGAACAATAAAATTGATAAATTAGCCAATGTATGATCCATTCGATTCCCTATTAAACCGACCAACAAAAATTCGTCAAAGCCACGTTTCATCGCTTCTTTAACGGCATAAATCGAATCCGTATCGTCTTTTTCACATGGAAGAACGATTGTTTCAATCTTTGATAACGGATTCTGAAAAGAATCAAAATCACCTATGATTAAATTCGGCGTAATCCCCAACTTTTTTTCATGTTTTAGTCCACTATCACAAAAGATAAAAAAATCTTCTTCTGAAAAATAATTTTGAATTACCTTATATTTTCCAATATCAGCACCACCGATAATAACACATCTACCCATCTTTAATCAAATTCCTTTTTATTTTTTTAACCAATACTATTTCGCATAATTCCAAACAGTTCCTTATTATTTCTATTGCTGCGGATTCTCCTCTAGCCAGGAAATAATATCGCTACTCTCATACATTGGTTTACCGTCAATAAACAAACATGGAACTTGTTGTTTCCCACCTACCTCAACCAAACGTTTTCTGTCGTCTTCATTTTTTTTAATATCATGAAATTCAATATCCGTTCTTCCGCTTTGACTAATAGCTTTCATAACACGCATACAATAAGGACATGTATCAAATTTGTATAATTCTAATTTCATCTTTAGTTCCTCCTGCGTTCCAAATAACAGCTTTATTTTATCACATTTTTAGAAAATGCAGTTGTTTTTTTTATAATTACGTTCCTTATACGCCTTCTTATTGATTTCTGCTTCGCTGAAATCAATAAGCGACGAACATTCGCCGAATGTCCGTCAAAATAAAAAGAACACGTAGCAGATTTTCATGCGAGCATGAAATCTTGCTACGTGTTCTTTTTATTTTAAGCCGTTTGGCTCATTGTTTTCGCCTAGTTGTTGATTAATTTTCCGCTTTCATCATTCCAGCTATAAAGCTTTCTGATTTCTTCTCCAACCTTTTCAGATGGATGTTCAGCAGCTAACTTTCTCATAGCTTTGAAGTGTACCTGACGTCCGCCTTCTGACATATCAAGTAAGAATTCCTTAGCAAATGATCCATCCTGGATATCTGCAAGAACTTTCTTCATTGCTTTCTTAGTTTCTTCTGTGATAATCTTAGGACCTGTAATGTAATCACCATATTCTGCTGTGTTAGAGATAGAATATCTCATTCCTGCAAATCCTGACTGATAGATAAGATCTACGATAAGCTTCATCTCATGGATACACTCAAAGTATGCGTTACGTGGATCATAACCAGCTTCGCAAAGAAGCGTTTGCGGTGTGCCCGGATCTAAAAGCAGTGCTGCTGACGTCTCCTAATTATTTCGGCATGGCGGCAGAAGTAAAACATACCATACTATAGTAATAAAAGTATTGAAAAACAACTACTGTATCCACAGTTATATCTTAATTATAACAAAACTACCGCGGAAATGAAAGACCACAAAGCATTGTCGGTGGCAAGGCGAACATTTCACAAAACTCATGCTCAAAACTCAGCAGTTTTGAACAGAAAAGACCTGAAAAAATACAGGTTAAAAAAACAATAAAAAAGGCG
>JAILRZ010000204.1 GCA_024697845.1 Eubacterium sp.
AATTCTACCCGGCTCGTACATCAGTTTTCTGTACTTCGTATCGGACATAATGGTCAAAATCCCCCGAATAACAGATTCTGCAGGATTATCCACCCTGTTCACCTTTAAGTCTGTTTCCTGAGAAATCAACTGATCCAGATTTTTGATTTGTGCCGAACCGCCGGTCAGATAAATTCCCTTTTGCATAATGTCCGCAGATAACTCTGGTGGTGTACGCTCCAACAATGTTTTGATTTCTTCAACAATGGAATCAAAAAAAGTATGAATCGCTTCACAAATGGTATCTTTTGTGATAGCACGTTCTGAAGGAAGTCCGGTGATAATATTTCTTCCAAACACATAGATGGTATCATCATCTTCTATATCCTCATCTTCATCATACATTGCATCTGCTAAAGCAATTTTAATTTTCTCAGCAGTCTTTAATCCAATTAAAATATTATATTTTCTACGAACAATATCGCAAATCATCTGATCTAATTTTTTTCCACCCAGTTTGATAATTTTGCTAATTACAATTCCGCCCATAGAAATAATGGAAATTTCTGTCGTGCTGGCACCGATATTTACAATCAAATTTCCTTTCGGGGACGTAATATCAATTCCAATTCCTACAGCGTCAGCAATTGGTTTTTCTACAATCTTAATTTCTCTGGCCTTAATCAACGATTTTGATACCACATCAAAAAAAGCTTTTTTATCAACTTCTGTAACGTCAGATGGAACGGCAATACAAAATCGTCCCATTCGCGCGCCTTTTGTCATATCCGTATACAGATGTTCAAAAATCGCTTTCATATTTTTCAAATCAGCAATGACTCCATTCCTGATTGGAAAAATAATCTGGATATTGTCCGGATTTTTTTCGTACATCGTATACGCTTCATCGCCGTAAGCAAATAATTCTTTTGCTTTTCCACGAACAGCTACAACATTTTTTTGAGTTGCTGTTGTTTTGGTTAATCCATTATATATTCTGATATTTCCTGTACCGAAATCGATACCAAATACACTTTTACTCATAAATTACCCTTTCTAATCAATTAGTTTAAGTTCCTTCATACTGATATATTTCTGATCTCCGATAATAATATGATCCAGACATTGAATTCCAATCATTTTCCCCGCTTCACATAATCGGATTGTGGCAGAAACGTCTGCTTTACTGGGAGTACAATCTCCACTGGGATGATTATGTAACAGAATAAAATGCACCGCATTACACTTGAGCGCTTCCACAAAAACATCTCTGGTGGATATCAATGACTGATTTACTGTACCGGTGGTGAGCACCTGTTCCTTAATGAGTGAACATTTCGTATCCAAAAACAAAATCAATAAATGTTCCTGTTCCAAATGACGCATTCGCTCCATATAATAATCTGCAATGGTTCCGGGCTGATCCAATCGTAATTTTCTTTCCGCCTGAATGGATGAAATCCGTTTCACCAGTTCTGCAATACATAAGAGCTGGCTTGTTTTCACTTGACCAACTCCCTTCATTCGTAACAACTGCTCTTTCTTCAAATGCATTACCGATAACAAATTATCCGATGCTGTTTCCGACAAAATTTTTGCCGCCAGTTCTTTCACATTCATTCTGGCAGTGCCGGTTCGAAGAATCACCGCAAGCAATTCTTCATCTGTCAGTACTTCTGCACCATACTTTAAACAACGTTCTGACGGTCTCTCGTTTTTCGGTAAATCCTTAATTTTATTCATAAGCCTCTACTTTAATTTTCTCCAAGCAAAGACAACTCTATTTTAGCACAATAAAATTTGAGTGTATACGTTTTTTACAATAAAAGACGAATAAATCAAGAAGCTCCTATAAATCGACAAGCTTTTCCTCTACTAACTGGGAAAAGGCCTTTAAAATACCGATTTTTGCATGATACCAGGTAAGTCCTCCTTGGAAATAAACCGCATATGGCGGTTTAATTGGTGCATCAGCACTTAGTTCAATGGAAGATCCCTGAACAAACGCTCCGGCAGCCATAATAACCGGTGCATCATATCCCGGCATATCCCATGGTTCCGGTGAAACATAGCTATCCACGGGTGCCGCAGCCTGAATTCCTTTACAAAATGCAATGACTGCTTCCGGATTACCAAATTCAATACACTGAATAATATCAGTTCGATATTCCTTGGAAGAAGGAATCACTTTGTAACCGTAACGTTCAAATAACGCAGCTGCAAAGATTGCTCCTTTTTTCGCTCCGGAGACAACTGTCGGTGCAAGAAACAGTCCCTGATACATCGTCTGAATCACTCCAAGGTTCGCTCCTACTTCTTTTCCAAGCCCCGGTGTAGTTAATCGATATGCACATTGTTCCACGCATTTTTTTGTACCGCAAATGTATCCACCACTTGGTGCGAGTCCCCCACCGATATTTTTAATGAGAGAACCTACCACCATATCAACTCCTACATCCGATGGTTCGGAAAGTTCAACGAATTCTCCATAACAATTATCCACCATGATAATGACATCCTCGCGAATGCTTTTAATGAGTTCGACCACTTCTCCGATTTCGGAAACAGTAAGAGATGGACGTGTAGCATATCCTTTGGAACGCTGAATTCCAATCATTTTAACATCATTCGTCAAGGCGTCCTTGATTTCATCAAAGTCAAAAGAACCGTCTTCCAACAAATCCACCTGTTTGTAATTGATATTGTATTCAGCAAGACTTCCTGCAGAAGGTCTAATTCCAATCACTTCTTCCAATGTATCATAAGGTTTCCCGGAAATATACATCAAAGTATCTCCCGGTCTCAAATTTGCAGCCAACGCAATGCCAAGGGCATGCGTCCCACAGGTAATCTGAGGTCGAACCAGAGCATCTTCTGTGTGAAAAATGTCTGCATAAACCTTTTCCAGAGTATCTCTACCCAAATCATTATATCCATATCCCGAAGAACTATGAAAACAGGTTTCCGACACCTTATTTTTTTGTAATGCATGCAAAACTTTTAACTGATTATATTCCGCAATCCGGTCAGCCTGTTCCAATTCTTCTTTTAAATCTTTAAGAACTTCCTCTGAAATTTCTAAGATTTCCGGGGGAATCCCTAATGCTTCATAATTGCTTTGAAATTCTGTCATGAAATAATTCCTCTTTCCTTCAAACATTGCAATAAATACTGCAACACTTTTTCTTTATCATTTTCAAATTTTGTATAGTCCACCATTGTCACTTCCTTTTCCCGACGAAACCAGGTAAGCTGACGCTTGGCAAAATGTCTTGTATTCTGTTTAATCTGATCGATTGCCTCTTCCTTGCTGCACCGGCCATTCAAATATGCAATCATCTCTTTATAACCAATCCCCTGCATCGAAGGAAGATTTTCATCGTATCCTTTGTTCATCAATTTCCGAACTTCCTGCTCCAATCCCTGTTCCACCATCAAATCAACTCGTTGGTTAATTCGATCATACAACACGGCACGATCAGTATTCAAAACAAAATAGCAGAAATTATACGGCGATTCATTTTCTCTCTGAGTTTCATTATGTTCCGATATTTTCTCACCGGTCTCATAATAATACTCTAAGGCACGAATTACCCGTTTACGATTATTGGGATGGATTGCTTCGGCAGCTTTCGGATCTATTTTTTGCAATTCTTCATAGTTCCTCTTTCCTCCATCCAACGCTGCAGATTCCTCTAATTTTTTACGAATCGAATGTTCCTCTTCTACTTCCTGAAACGCAATGTCATAGAGCACCGATTGAATATAAAAACCAGTCCCTCCTACAATCATCGGAACCTTCCCTCTCTGATAGATTTCTTCCATATATTCTTTTGTTTTCTGCTGAAACATCTGTACATGAAACGGTTCATCCGGCTTTAATTCATCGATAAGATAGTGACGAACTCCATCCATCTCTTCTTCAGTGATTTTTGCGGAACCGATATCCATACCCTGATAAACCTGAATAGAATCTGCACTGATAATTTCACCATTGATTTCTTTTGCCAGGCGTATGGACAGATCAGTTTTTCCTACCGCTGTCGGCCCGGTTAATATTACTAATTTTTTTTTCATCATTACACAATTCTTTTAAATTTCTTATCCAATTCATACTTACTCATCGCAATAATGGTTGGACGGCCGTGCGGACAGTTATACGGATTTTCCAACTGTAGCAGTTGGTCAACTAAAGCATCCATTTCCGCCGGTGTCAACAAATTATTTCCTTTAACTGCCGCCTTACAGGACATGGACGCAATTTTATCAGTAAGCATATCCGGTACCATTCGTCCGGATTCCTCCGAAAGATGATCGATGATTTCCATTAGGACTTCTTCTGAATTTAATGAATACAGATCCGATGGAATTCCGCGAACTGCGAAATCATCTCCACCAAAAGCTTCGATTTCGAAACCAATTTCCAAAAACTTGTCCAAATAACGTTTGATTAACTCGGCTTCACCCATGGACAAACTCAAAATAATCGGAGGATTAATCATTTGTGTATGAACTTCCTTCTTTTTTAGTTTATCCATAAACTTCTCAAACATAACCTTTTCATGAGCAGCATGCTGATCAATGATATACATTTTATTATCATATTCAATGATCCAATAGGTATCAAATACCTGCCCAACCAGTTTATGCCGTGGCTTTGCTGGTTCTGTCAAGAAACTGTCATAAACATCTTGCAGTTTTTGCTGAACTGCTTCTTCCTTTACGACACTTTTTAAAGCCGGCTCCGCAGTCTCTGACTTCGGTGTTTCAAAAGGTCTTTGTATTTGTTTTACAGGAGCCGTTTCTTCCTTAATCACCTGCGCCATCGGTTTTGGCTGATAAGTAATCTGTCGATTTATAATTTCTTTTTGTTGTTCCTTTCGCTCCAATTCAAACGGTTCCGGAACCGATATTTTTTCAGTTTTTACTGTTTCCTGTTCTTCTTCCATCGGAATAATATTCGGCTTTTCAATCAACGCATCATGAATTGTTTCCATAATCCACGGGTAAATGGATTCTGCTTTTCTGAATCGAAGTTCCATTTTTGCAGGGTGTACATTGACATCCAATAATTCCGATGGTAATTCAAAATTCAGAACGCAAAACGGATATTTGTGTTGCATTAAAATAAATTTATATCCATCTTCAATAGACTTATTTATGATATTACTCTTAATATATCTGCCATTGATAAAATAGGTTTCACAATTTCTATTTCCTCTGGAAACAATAGCCTTACCGATAAAACCATCCATCTTCATAAAATCATTTTCTTTATGGACTTCAATCAGATGATCCGTAACACTTTTTCCATAAATACTATAAATGACATCCTTCAAATTCCCATTGCCGGCAGTATGAATTTTCGTCTGCCCATTAGAAATAAAATGAATGGAAATATCCGGATGAGACAAAGCAATCTTTTCAATAATATCGGAAATATATCCGGTTTCCGTTTGAGGAGTTTTCAAAAACTTTCTTCTGGCAGGTGTATTGAAGAAAATATTTCGCACAATAAAAGTTGTTCCTTCCGGTGCACCAATTTCTTCCGACAACACTTCCTTTCCGCCTTCAATCTTATAGCGGATTCCAGTAACATCTTCTTTTGTTTTTGTAATCAGTTCCACCTGACAAACCGAAGCGATACTAGATAAAGCTTCCCCTCGAAATCCCAGCGAGGAAACTGTTAACAAATCTAGCGCAGTTTTAATTTTACTGGTGGAATGTCTGAGGAAAGCAACTTTGATATCGTCCTTTTCAATCCCGCATCCATTGTCTGTGATACGAATCAATGAAGTACCACCATCCCTGATTTCCACCGTAACCATATTGGCCCCGGCATCAATGGCATTTTCCAATAATTCCTTTACAATCGACGCAGGACGATCAATCACTTCTCCTGCAGCAATCTGATTGATTGTATTCTGATCTAAAAGCTGTATTTTGCTCATGAAAACTCCTTTCTCAAAATCCCGTTTCCTTTACCATCGGTTCTTTAACTGATTTTGTAATTTATATAAATAGTTCAATCCTTCAATCGGGGTCATAGCACCTAAGTCCATCTCCTCGATTTCTTTAATAATGTCATCTTCCCGAACGGTATCAAATAATGTCATCTGATGTGCATCCGGGTCGTCATTGATTCCAGGCAATACTTTTGTTCCCGGAAGCATCCCCTGCGCAATATCCTTGGCGCGCATTGTAATATCTGCATTACTCAATTCCAGTACCAGTTCCTTTGCACGATCCAGTACAGAATCCGGAACCCCTGCAAGCTTTGCAACCTGAATTCCATAGCTTTTATCAGCACCGCCGGTAATGATTTTTCTAAGAAAAACAATATCATCTCCCTGCTCCTTTACGCTGATGCAATAATTATGTACTCCCGGCAATGTGCCTTCCAATTCCGTCAATTCATGATAATGTGTTGCAAATAATGTCTTTGCCCCCAGAATCTTTTTATCACTGATATATTCAGCCACGGCCCAGGCAATACTCAGTCCGTCAAAAGTGCTGGTACCTCGACCGATTTCATCTAAAATCAATAAACTATGAGATGTGGCATTTCTCAAAATATTTGCCACTTCCGTCATTTCCACCATAAAGGTACTCTGACCACTGGCAAGGTCATCTGAAGCACCGACACGGGTGAAAATCTTGTCACAAATAGAAATATTCGCTTCCCTCGCAGGAACAAAAGAGCCAATTTGAGCCATTAGCGTAATCAAAGCAGTCTGACGCATATAGGTTGATTTTCCTGCCATATTTGGTCCGGTAATAATTGCAAGACGATTGTTGTTCTGATCCAGATAAGTATTGTTGGAAATGAACATATTCTCATCCATCATTTTTTCCACTACCGGATGACGTCCGTCTTTTATATCAATAATTCCACGGTCGTTAATCTTTGGTTTCACGTAATGATTTCGCTCAGCCACAAAGGCCAAAGATGCAAATACATCAATCTGAGCAACTGCTTTTGCTGTCATTTGAATTCGATTCATCTGATTAAATATTTCTTCACGAATCGCAGTAAAGATTTCATATTCCAAAGAGAACAACTTATCTTCTGCTCCAACAATTATTTCTTCCAGTTCTTTCAGTTTTGTCGTAGTAAATCGTTCCGCATTGGTTAATGTTTGTTTTCTCACATAGTCTTCCGGGACTAAATCTTTAAAGGAATTCGTTACTTCCAAATAATAACCGAAAACTTTATTAAACTTAATCTTAAGATTTTTAATTCCGGTACGTTCTCTTTCCTCCGCTTCCAATTCGGCAAGCCAGACCTTCCCTTCTGTCTTAGCACTACGAAGCCGGTCAATTTCAGCATTATATCCAGTGCGAATAATTCCACCTTCCTTAATTGCAATTGGAGGGTCTTCTGCAATAGAGTCTTCAATCAAATCCGTAATATCCTTCAAAGGGTCTAATTGTTCATAGATTTCCGTAAACAACGGTGATTTAAAATCTTCAATAATGCTTTTAATATGAGGAAGCATAGATAAAGATGTCTTAAAGGCAATCAAATCTCTTGGATTCGCTGAACGATAAGAAATCTTACTCAACAATCGTTCCAAATCATAAATTGGGGACAAATATTCCCGCAATTCATCTCTCGTAATCATAGAACGATTTAATTCTTCAATTACTTTCTGTCTTGCTGTGATTTCCTGTTTGGAAATCAATGGCTGTTCAATATAACTGCGAAGGGTTCTTGCACCCATTGCTGTTTTGGTTTTATCTAAAACCCATAGCAGGGATCCTCTTTTTTGTTTTTCTCTCAGTGTTTCGCACAACTCCAGATTTCTTCTGGTGGATGTGTCAAGAATCATGAAAGTGTTGGTGGAATATGGTAAAAGTTTTGTAATATGGGATAAGGAATTTTTTTGTGTCTCATACAAATATTTCATCAACGATCCAGCAGAAATAATTCCCAGAACCATTTCTGAAATGCCAAGACCGGCCAAGTCACTAATTCCAAAATGTGTTTTTAAAATATCGCTACACAATTCCTCATCAAAATACCATTGTTCCAATTCAAATACAGAGATATTCAAACGATTCTTTAAATCGGATATATCCAAACCACTCATTAAAAAGGCATGATTACAGATAATTTCCGTAGGCATAAATTTATTGATTTCATCCAGAACATTTCGTTCGGACTGAACTTCTGTCACATAATAATCTCCGGTTGTAACATCGGCAATAGAGATTCCGAAACGGTCACTGATATATGCAATCGACATCAGATAATTGTTCTTTCCTTCATCCATTGCTGCAGTATTCAAATTGGTTCCCGGTGTGACAATTCGGACAACTTCTCTTTTCACCAATCCTTTTGCCTGCGCCGGATCTTCCACCTGTTCCACAATACAAACCTTGTACCCTTTAGAAACAAGGCGATTCAAATAGGTATCTACTGCGTGAAAAGGAACTCCACACATGGGAGCTCTCTCTTCTAAACCACAGCTTTTACCTGTTAATGTTATTTCCATTTCACGAGATGCAGTCGTTGCATCATCGAAAAACATTTCATAAAAATCACCCAATCGATAGAAAATAATACAATCAGGATTTTGGGCTTTTGTTTCTAAATAATTTTTCATCATTGGAGTCAGTTCATCTAAATGATGTTCCCAGACATCCTGCATCATTGACGGTAATCCCATTTTAGTCCACCATTTCTCCCATATAGTAAAATCCTTTAGCTTCTTTTAAATGTACCTGTACAATCTTTCCAATCATGGACTGACATCCAGGAAAATGTACAACTGCATTATTACTTAATCGACCTGTCATATAACCTTCAATTTTCCCATTCACTTCTTCAACCATTACCGGTTGTGTCGTTCCTTCCAACACAGCAGTTTTCTTTTGAGAAATATCATTGACCAAAGCAAGGAGGCGGTTAAAGCGTTCTTTTACCACATCCTCCGGAACCTGATTTTCCATTTCTGCAGCAGGTGTTCCGGAACGCTTGGAATAAATAAAGGTAAATGCAGAATCATATTGAACCTTCTCAATGACATCCAATGTTTCCTTGAAATCTTCCTCTGTTTCTCCAGGAAATCCCACAATAATGTCCGTAGTAATTCCAATATCCGGAATCGCTTTTCTTAATTTACGAACAATTTCCAGATAATCTTCCTTGGTATAATGACGATTCATTTTTTCTAATAACCGACTACTTCCGGACTGTAACGGTAAGTGCATCTGTTTACATATTTTTTCAGACTCGGCCATCACTTCAATTAACTCATCCGACAGGTCCTTTGGATGAGAAGTCATAAAGCGAATTCTCTTAATTCCTTCCACCTGTTCCACACGACGCAATAACTCAGCAAAAGAAATCGGATGCTCTAATGTTTTTCCGTAAGAATTTACGTTCTGGCCAAGAAGCATTACTTCAACAACACCGTTTTGGGCTAACGTTTCAATTTCTTTAATAATTTCTTCCGGTTCCCTGCTTCGTTCCCGTCCTCTAACATAAGGAACGATACAGTATGTACAGAAATTATTACATCCATACATAATATTGACACCGCATTTAAAATCATATTTCTGAATGGAAGGCAAATCTTCCACAATTTCCGTCGTTCCATCCCAAATGCTTTCCACCTTATGACCTGTTAACAATCTTTCATAAAGCAGTTCAGCCAACGCAAAAACATTATGGGTGCCAAAAATCAAATCAATAAAACGATAACTTTTATTGAGTTTATCCACCACATGTTTTTCCTGCATCATACATCCGCATAGACCAATCAGCATATCCGGATTTTTCTCTTTGATTTTATGTAAATAACCTAAACGACCATAGATTTTCAAATTCGCATTTTCACGAACCGTACAGGTATTATAAAGTACCAAATCCGCATGTTCATCCACTGTCTGAACATAACCGATTTCATCTAAGATTCCAATTAGTTTTTCAGAATCCTTAAAATTCATCTGGCAACCAAAAGTTACAACGCAGGCCGTAAGCTTTCTCCCCAGCTTATGTTCCTTCGCCTGTACCAGACTACGGCACTGTTTCATATAATATTTTTGTTTTTCTGTTTCGTTTTTAAATTCCATTTTACTCCTTTACCATTGTCAGGCAACAATGATTTCGTCTAATTTCATATCATGTTCTTCTACCGGCAATTCTTCTAACACCTGAAATTCATACCCCACACCAATTGTGAAACAGGAATGTTTTGATAGAAAGCGATCATAAAATCCACCGCCATATCCCAATCGTTTTCCTTCTATCGTAAAAGCAACCCCTGGAACTAAAATTAAACTCGGTTCAGGGGCAGGGATACACGTGTTTTTTGGTTCTAAAACATGAAAACTTCCTTCTTCCAAATCGGACAGGGAAGCAACCTGGTAAAATACTATTTCTTTTCCTTCCACACGTGGAAGACCGATTATTTTTTGATGTTCCAATGTCTCCAAAATCAGTTTTTTTAAAGAAACTTCCTGTTTAATATCCATGTATGCATAAATTACTTCCGCCTCCCGATACATCCTGTTTTTCATGATTTTTTCACAGATTTGTCGGCTACGGTTTTCATATTCCTGATTATTTAATTCATTCCGTTTCTGAATCATTTCCTGTCGGATTTCTTTTTTTGATTTCATTAGGAATGCCTCTTTGGTTGTAATTTACTAAGACTTCCATCCGGATTCTTGATTCTTACATTATCCAGATTGGCGGATAAATTATTAATAATGGACATCCGATACTCTGTACGGAGTTGTTGTTGTTCTTCTTTTTCCGCCTCCGTCAACCCTTCCTTTTTTGATTTATGATATAACGCGTTGATGCGCTTAATTTTTTCCTGATCCATACTGCCTCCTATTTCAAAAAGATGTATGTAGTTTCTTTATTAGAAGAAACCGCTCCTAAATAAATTCCTGTTTCCTGTAACACTATTTTTTTCGACGGGAATTTATTGATATTCACATAATTCTTCTCTTTTCCAAAAAGGTTCTTTTCTGAAGACGTCGAAATAATTGTTGTATTGTTAATATATTCAATCTGGAATTCATCAGAATAAGTTGCAGCGATTTCATTGGTAACCAAATTGAAAAACTGAGTTCCGGAAGATGTCTTTGTAAGCATATAAGGTGTTTCATCAATAACGGTTGCATTCTTCAACAAAGAATCCTGCAAACTGGTATTGTTGATACAGGTATACAATTCCTTACTGAAAATATTATAAAAAATAACATTTTCCTCTTCGCTTTCAAAATTATATTTCGAATAAATCAAATAATTATCAATAATTTTTGAATGAGCAATCGTTGTATCATAGTAGGACTGGTCGATGGCATTCATCACAAGATTCTGACGTTCCAATTGTAAATCACTGATAAACTGCTGAACATTCAATACATACAAAGATTCCACCGAAGCATCTTCTTTTTCTATCTTGTCATACATATGATTTTTCAATAATGAAAAACCGGTCTTCATAATACAACTATTCTCTCCGCATGGAAGAATATATTCGATTCCATTCTTCACCAGATTTTCATCTCCGATATTAATCTGTCTATTCTTAATGAAATTAAATAAGAATAAATTATGTTCAAAGAAGCCCTCGTATCCACTACCTTCTTTTTTATGTTTAAAAGAACGCTGAACAATCAGATTGGAATCATCCAAAATGAAGATTTTCAACTCC
Organism: Eubacterium sp.; assembly: GCA_024697845.1. Classification (GTDB taxonomy): domain Bacteria; phylum Bacillota; class Clostridia; order Lachnospirales; family Lachnospiraceae; genus Eubacterium_G. The sequence goes on from JAILRZ010000204.1 coordinate 11,658, forward strand.
TTCATATCCGGATACAATGTAGCATCATCCTTTAAAGTGATTAATTTCGAGCTGGTATGATCCACAATATTATATCGGATGATATTAAAAATGTATCCTTCAATCGGCAGTTCTTCATAAGAAGTAAAATAGATATAATCTGATTCAAACTGACAATTGGTAATCTGAAAAATATCTATTTTTTCGTCATGAGGCATAACCTCCTTACGTACATTTTCTTCAAGATAATACAGAAAATAACGCACTTTGGGAAGGTGGTCGAAGACGCCTTCCACATACTCTTTCTCCAAAATGATATCTTCTTTCAGATGAATACAATTAAAATATTCAGCCTGAGCTAGAAATCGAATATTCATAAAAATTCTCCTGTCCTATTCTTAAACTCAAAACATCTGGCAAACAAGCCAAACATATCTTAATATCATACTACATTTCCGGTAATTATTCAAACGGACAATATTCACTACTAATCTGCTCGAAAATTTTCATTCCGTCAATTGCTGCGGAAGTAATTCCTCCTGCATATCCAGCACCTTCCCCTGCTGGATATATTCCTACAACATTTGTCTGAAAACTGTCATCCCTAAGAATTCGAACCGGGGAAGAGGTTCTGCTTTCAATGGCTGACAACAAGGTATCTGGATGATCAAAACCTTCAATGCTATTTCCAAAAGCCGTCATCGCTTCTTTTATGGCTTCTTCCATCTCCTTGGGCAGCAAACTATTTAAATCTGCCAAAGCGTAATTTCCTTTCATTTCCGGTGTGACACTGCCGAATGCAGTTGTTTTCTGCCCTTTCAAAAAGTCTTCCAATCGCTGCACCGGTATTTTCCCAGAACACCACTGATATGTTTTTTCTTCCAACGCTTCTTGCATTTCCACTCCGGCTAAAACATGACGAGACGGGAAGTCCTCCGGTTGGATTGTTGTAACAATAGCACTGTTTGCATTTTGGGAATCCCGTTTCTGATAACTCATTCCATTGATACACAATCTTCCTTTTTGGGAAGATGCATTGACCACATATCCCCCGGGGCACATACAGAAGGAATAAACCCCACGATTTTTTTCTGTGTGATAAGTTACTTTGTATGGTGCCGCACCAAGAGATGTTTCTTCCATTCCATATTGAGAACGATTCATCATTTTCTGTAAGTGTTCGACACGAACCCCCATAGCAAACGGTTTCTGTTCCATGGCAATTCCCTTTTCATAGAGTCTTCGAAACGTATCTCTGGCACTATGTCCAATAGCAAGAATACAAAGAGATGTATCTATCCATTCTTTTTCATTTATTTGAACCCCTGTGATTTGATTATTTTCGATTCGAAAATCTGTCACGGTAGAATCAAATAAAAAGCTTCCGCCGAGAGAAATTATTTCCTCCCGCATATTGCGAACCACATGACAAAGAATATCTGTCCCAATATGTGGTTTTGCATCATAGGCAATATTTTCTTTTGCTCCAAAGGCAACAAAAGTGTCTAAAACAAACTGAATGCGATTTCGCTTATCTTTAATTCCTGTATTTAATTTTCCGTCGGAAAAAGTGCCAGCACCGCCCTCTCCAAACTGAACATTGGAACGTTCTTTTAAAGTGCCGAATTTCCAGAATTGTTCCACATCCTGAATTCGTTGTTCCACTTTTGCTCCTCGTTCAATTACAACTGGTCTGTATCCGTTTTTTGCCAGTAGGTATGCGCAAAACATTCCTGCCGGACCAAAGCCTACCACCACTGGTGAATGACTTAGTTTTTTTGTTCCCAAAATTTCCTGTTCATATTTTGAAAGTTTCTCCAGAATCTGAATATTTTTGCCCTTCGCAGATGCTTTTTTTGCCGTTAACAGTACGGTGAATAATTTCTTTACCTGCGGCTTTTTTCTGGCATCAATGGAGTATTTCATAATTCTTGCATCCACAAGATTTTCCTTTGATATTCTGGCCATTCTCATTGCCTCAGCAATTGCATCCTGCTCTGTCTGATTCATATTCAATTTAATATTCGTTACTTTAATATATTTCATCGACTGCTATGTACTCCTGCGATCCATCCGGTTGACCATGCCCACTGAAGATTAAATCCTCCACAGACCCCGTCAACATTTAATAGTTCCCCACAGAAATAAAGTCCCTGACAGCACTTTGATTCCATGGTATTCACATCTACTTCCCCTAATACTACGCCACCCTGAGTAACCTGAGCAAATTTAAAATCACGACGTTTTTCTACTGTAAAAGGATATTCTTTCAAATATCCTATCATTGTCTGAAACTGTTCCTGGGATATTCGTTCCATCTTCTCTTCCGGTTTTACTCCAAACTGTTTTAATAATACCATTACTATTTTTTCCGGAAGAATTCCTGAAAGTGCTCTGGAGATTTCTGTTTCTGTTCTATTTTCCTTCAGATGATCAAACGATTCATTGACAAATTTTTCAAAAGAACTGCTATCATATTCCGGAAAGAAATCAAGATGAATTTGCTCTCCATCCTTTAACAGGTGACTGAGATTAAAAATCGGAATTCCGGAAAGACCATACTCTGTAATTTGCAATTCTCCCTGTTCTTCTCTGGAATCCTTTGTGGAAATCTTAGCCTGAATTCGAACTCCCGCCGCCTTATTTAGCAAGCTTTTTCCAATAAGGGCAGTTAAAGCTGGTTTTAAATCTTCAATTTTATGACCAAAATTCCGAGCAATCTCATATCCGCTTAAACCTTGAATATCCGGATTCATACCACCGGTTGCAACAATCAACCGGTCGCAGTATAAAGGAATTCCCACATCTACAACAAATTGTCCGTTCTCTTTTTTTACCGAGTGAATTTCATTATTTGTTTTAATCTTCACTCCTAATTGTCTGGCATAATCTGCCAGCCCGTTGGTAACTGAAGTAGCTTGATTGCTTTTTGGATATCTTCCCTGGTAATTTTTTTCTATGTAGGAAGGAATTCCAATTTTTTCAAAAAACGCAATTGTTTCCTCTGGGGAAAACCGCTGAAGCACCTGTTGGATATATTCACAATCCCCGTAGTAATACTGTTCTAAACTCGGACTCATCATCAGTTTCTGATTTGTGAAATTACACTTTCCATTTCCGGTAACGGAAAGTTTTTTTCCCACTTTATTCTGCTGTTCAATTACAGTCACCAAAGCATTATTCTTTGCAGCCTGAATGGCAGCAAACAATCCGGAAGCTCCGGCGCCAATCACAATCACCTTCATTCGTTTCTCCTTCTTTCAGCTTGTGTGTGCTTGCAAAAATTTACATAAGCTTTCAATATTCTCTAAATATATTCCATTTTCCAACATGCGAATATCTTTTGAAGAACAGTCACTTTTTCGAATATCCGTTTCCGCGATTAATTCTTTCTGATCTTTTTCATAAATCACTACATGATTTTGTTCCAATTTCAGCCAATACCCCTCCACTTCCTTTCTGCTAAAAGGTTCATTCACTTCTGAAATTCGAGGCGCATTGCTTTTCGCATCCTCTAAGGCATATTTTCTTCCTGCAAAAAAGGATAATAGCACTCCCATCAAAATCACACTGAAATAAAAAATATATGCACGCTTGTTCATTACCACTCCATTTCTCCGAACTTTCTTCGGTAAAGCTTGATTAAACCTCTGCATATATTTTTTACAAAATTTTATTATTTATTCGGAAACAATTTCATTTTTTTACATAGAGATACCAAAGTTCCACCCTTTGGCATAGCTTCCAATTCTTCTTCTGTAATGGTTTTTGTTCGAATCAATAAAAATCCATAGGTAAGCACCGCCACTACCATTGCAAATATCACAGCAATTAGATGAATTCCACAAAAATCCATAAGCAACCGGTAAACTGCAAACGTCACTCCTCCCATCACTGTGGAAGAGAAAAGTGGTTTCAAGAAGGTCTCTGTCAGATTTTGACGATACCCCAAATATTTTCGAATCGAATATGCATTTAAAACACATACAGTAAATCCGAAAAGGAAATCTCCAATAACAACAGCCATAATTCCCAATTTAAATACAATCATTAAGATTGGTAAAAGAATCACATGAACCACCAATGATATGGCGGAATTCTTAATTGGGACATTTAATTTATCAATCCCCTGTAAAATTGCATTGCTGATTGTTGAAAGAGAAAATGCCACAACCGTAAAGACACTGAAAAGCATCATCATTGAAATTCTCTTGGAATAATCCCCAAACAACAATCCGTTAATCGGTCCTCCGATTACAGATAATCCCACACCGCATGGGAAAGCAATGATCATCGCAAACTTTAATGCCAGACTGATTTTTTCAGTAACTTGCTCCTTTTCCCCGGCTACATAGGAACGAACCAAAGATGGAACAATTGCCGTAGATAAAGCTGCCGCAATGGCAATCGGCATGGTGGTCAAAACACGATATTTCTGACTGTACATTCCCCATAAGGCACCATAATCTGCAACATGGGTAATTTTAGCACAGATATTTTTATATAACGGATTGTCAAACTGGTTACTGATATTGTAAATAGTTGTACTAATCAACACCGGAGTGATTGTAAATATGATTACCTTATTAATGGACTTGTAGGAATCACATTTTCCGGAAACATCCTTCATTACCCGTTCTTCCATCTGATTGCGAGACTTCATAAAAATCACGATGACAACAATCAATGCGGTGGCCGCACCCAGGCAGGTTCCTAACGTCCCCCCCGCTGCAGACCAGGATAACTTCAATGTTTCTGCAGACTGTGGATTCATTCCTTTGGTCATTTTGGCCACAGACAAACCATATACACCTAATTCATAAGCAGCAACCACGCTGACTACAGCATTGACAATCTGTTCGAAAATTTGCGAAACTGCGGTAGGAATCATATCACCCATTCCCTGGAAATATCCACGGAAAACGCCTAATACACAAACTATGGTAATCGTTGGTGCCAATACCTTCAAAGCACGTCCTGCAGGGGGTGTTTTATATAATACCGTGGCAATCCAATCCGCCCCAACAAAAGTCAACCCTCCAAAGATACTTCCTAAAATCAACGCATAAATCAGCGCACCGCGAAATACTCGTTTTACATTCACATACTCTTGTTTTCCCATTTTTTCGGAAACAATTTTAGAAACCGCCAACGGCATACTCTGGGACGATAACAAAAGAAGAATATTATAAATATCATAAGCTGTACCGTAATAATTATTTCCATCATCACCTAGAATTCTTGTTAATGGCATTCGATAAATCAACCCAATGACACGCACAAGAATTCCCGCGATTGCAAGAATACTTCCCTGAACTATAAAACTATGATTCTTGTTTTTATTACTTTTCATTTGCAAACCTCTTCATGTCGCTATTTGCTGATTTTAACATTATCAGAGTATTCATTCTGAACAATTCCGATATATGTTTTTCCCTGGTTTAATATGATTTTCTCTCCAGAAGCATCATAATAAGATGTCTGGCCTAAATCCTTGTTTTTCTTCCAAGTAATCTTCTCAGCTCTACCGGCAGTAATATACCAACCGGAGCCACTTCCTGTCAAGGTCATATTCAAACTTTTGTTGTCTGGATACAGGGTTGCATCCACAAACTGAATAATAATATTTGAAAAGTGTAACTGTTTATTTGTCAAATCGTCAATATGCTTTCCACCATACTGGAAACGATAATACTGACCCTTCTCCTTATTGTATTCAAACCAAGGATGGTTAATCAGATATCCCATTTGTACGGAATTCGCTTTTTTCCCATCTTCCAATGTGACCGGTTCTTCTTCCTGGGCAAAGGCGAAATGACCGTCATAGTCTGAATCATACTTTGTTTCGTATCCTAAAGCTTTTATCCCTTCTTTTAATTTTGCTCCGGTAGCATAAAGATTATGCGGTGCCACCTTTCCGCTTTCACGATAGAAAGAGGCTTCTCTGGTTAAAGCACTAACGGTATTTACTTTTCCACTGCGAAGGAAATCCAACGCATACTTAGACTGTCCGAAATGCACATAAATAGCATTCCACTCGTTAGCAAATTTTGGATAATACAGACGACAGCTACGAATCGATCCGATTCTCTTCAAGTCTTCATATTCATCAAAAATCGCCATCATTCTTGTAATTCCACCTTCAACCGGTGCCTCATAAATCACTTTGGCACTACTGATTCCGGACTGTGGAATTGCGTCCTGGATATTATTAATCATTACGGCAATCGGACGCTTCTTTGCCTGTTTTTTATCGATATATTCCCCGGTCAGATAACTCTGCACTTTTCCTTTGTGAGGGTCTTCCGGTTCGATGGTCGTTTCTTCTACTGTTGTCACTTCCGGTGTCGTTGTTTCCACAACCTTTTTCGGTTCCTCTTTTTTCCCGAATGCTACCACCGCAACAATAATTCCGACAATCACTAAAATTCCTATCCCAATCCCTGCAAGCACTTTCTTATTCTTTAAATAATTCATAATTTAATTCCTCGTAATTCCAAGATTTTTTAATATTTGTTCCTGTTTTTCTTCCATCTCTACCCGTTCACGGTCTTCCATATGGTCATGTCCAAACAAATGAAGCATACTGTGCGCCACCAGAAAAGCCAGTTCTCTTTTCACGGAATGCCCATATTCTTCAGCCTGTGTATAAACATGGTCCATAGAAATCACAATATCTCCCAGAATCAATTCTCCGGAGTCCGGGTTAAAGTTCGTTAAATCCTCTTCAACCTGTTCAAAACATTCCGGAGTTTCATATTCCAACATCGGATAAGATAACACATCCGTAGAACAATCAATTTCCCGTGTTTCACGATTCAATTCATGAATAGTATCATCATTTACCAATGTAACAGACACTTCACATTCATAAGGGCAGTTCACAAAAGATACCGCCTCTTCAATTACAGCCTTGACAATTGACTCAAAATCAACTTCAATGGCTTTTTCATATTCATTTTCAATAATAATATTCATCTTTGTTACCTCGGTTTATGTTCCGTTTTTTTATTTCTTTGTCGATTGTCAAATTCTTCATAGGCTTTAACGATTTTTTGTACCAACGGATGACGTACAACATCATTATTATCCAGATAGCAGAATCCAATATCTTCTACATTGGATAAAACCTTAATCGCAATCTCTAAGCCGGAGGTAATATCCCGCGGCAAATCCTTTTGAGTTCGGTCGCCGGTTACAATAACCTTGGAACCAAACCCAATTCTGGTCAAAAACATCTTCATCTGAGCCGGAGTGGTATTTTGCGCTTCATCCAGGATAATAAACGCATTGTCCAATGTTCTACCACGCATATATGCCAGAGGTGCCACCTCAATAATTCCCTTTTCACTATTTGCCGCAAAGCTTTCTGCCCCCATTAACTGATATAGTGCATCATACAACGGTCTTAAATAAGGATCTACTTTACTTTGCAAATCTCCGGGAAGAAACCCGAGATTTTCTCCTGCCTCAATAGCCGGACGCGTCAGAATAATTTTATTTACTTCATTATTTTTCAATGCCGTCACCGCCATCGCCATGGCAAGATAGGTTTTACCGGTTCCCGCAGGTCCGATTCCAAAAACAATCATATGATCCTTAATGCTTTGAACATACTTTTGCTGTCCCAGTGTTTTTGGTTTTACCGGTTTTCCCATCACAGTCCTGCAAATGATTTCTTCATCTAATTCCAACAACGCATTTTCCTTATCCACAAATGACAAGGACAGCGCATATTCCACATTTTGTTCGCTGATATCATTTCCACGCTTTGACAATTCAATCAATTGTTCCAAAACATGTTTTGCTCTCCTACAGGCAACTTCAGAACCGATAATCTTCACTTCTGAATTTCTGGATATCATAGTAACGTGTAAGGTACGTTCAATCTTTTTGATATGGCAGTCAAATTGTCCAAAGACATTCCTCTGATGCTCTGACGGAATATCCATAATGCTGTCAATTACGCTCATCCGTTTTCCCTTCTTTCTTTTCTGTCTTATAAAGAATGTATTGAACCTTCCCAACAGGCTCAATACAGGTATATTTTCCTTTCATCCAATACTTGGATGCAACTTTCTCTATTTTAACATCTTTTTTCAATATTTTGTAGCCCTTTTGCTCTAATTGTGCAAAATAATACAACATTTTGTGATGAAGCTTTTTTTCTGCTTCCTCCTTTGACAGAAATCGTTCTAACGGTTTCTCTTTATAAATCCGATAACACTTCATCGAAACCGGAAGATAATAATTTCCAAACAGACAAAGCCTTTGTTCCGAAATTTCCTTATAACGATTTTTCCCAATTTTCAATTGATACCCCTTTACT
>JAILRZ010000029.1 GCA_024697845.1 Eubacterium sp.
AAGGTTCTGTGTTATATTTATTATATTCCTCTTCATCTGTAAGACCGTCTTCATCAGTATCAGTACTATAAATTTTTGTTCCTATGTTAAACTCAGTAATGTTAGTGAGACCATCTCCATCAAGGTCTTCAGCTCCGTCATCTACACCATTCTTATCAGTATCTTTTGATAACGGATCAAGCTCTAACGCATATAATTCAGCAAAATCGGATAACCCATCTCCATCTGTATCCGCTTTTCTTACATCTGTTTTAAAATATTCTTCGATATAATCCGGCGCACCATCTTTATCTGTATCTAAATTCAAATCGATTTTCTTATTATCTCTGTCTTTATAAGAATACAGATGATAGTTTTTAGGACTATTTTCCGAATTACCATTTTTTACACTGAATCCGAAAGAAACTGTACCATTCGCACTGATTGTGCTATTATATTCAACGTTTTTTATAACATAATGATTTCCTTCATGGGATTCAATTTTAGCATTCCATATTTCATCAATGTTTCCATCAAAATCAAACTCTAAAACCCAATCTGCAAAACCATTAGTTTTTTTATTATTTATGGAAAGATTCGAATTAAACCCTGTTCCCCAATCACTTGTAACTTCATAATCAATGCTGTAATCCGTTGTATCAACATTGCTAATCTGTCCTAACAATTGGTAATTGCTTGGGAATCCTGCAAAATCACCCTCACCATTGATTCCAAACTCAACACTCTGCCCTACAGCAATGTCCTGATTCCAACCATCATTTTTTACAATGTACTTTCCCTGCTCAGCAGATTCAAGTACACCATTCCATACATTTGTAATTCCACCTTGATATTCAAATCCAAGTGTCCAGTTTTCAATTACTTTGTTACTTGTATTATCGATCTTAACAGACGCATTATAACCGCCATGCCAAGAACTTTGTAGTTTATAGGTTACCCTAAAACCATCGCCGCTAACAGCATTCTCTGTTGTTACTCCATCCCAGTTATCGCTAATTTGCACAACATTTCCTTGGGAATCAGAAATATTATTTATATCTGAGCTATTACTTTGCGCAAACGTAGTGATATTTGTGCCCCCAACAATCATACTTAACGACAACAGCACGGCCGTTATTTTCTTCATTCTCATTATACTTTTTCCTCCTTTGTTTTTTGACATACCAAGTCATAATACCACTCAATCAAAACGTTTTCAATAAATTGCCCCTCGAACGGTAATTCTTCCCCCTCAAATGGTAACTTCTCATTGAAATCATTAATTTGATTACTGAAGATAATATTCCTTATGAGAAGGTGGGTAATAATGAGCCGGTATCAATAGCAGATGAGGTACCTTTTGAAATACCGGAGAGTTGGGAATGGGTGAGACTAGGCAACATATCTACCTACGCTGAAACCAAGAAAAAAATAAACGCCCAAGATGCAGTGCCTGAAACATGGGGGTTAGATTTAGAAGATATTGAAAAAGGCGGAAAACTTTTAATTAAGCATAATGTTGGGGAAAGGAAAGCTATCGGAGACAAGACACTCTTTAATAAGGGAGATATATTGTACAGTAAACTGCGACCTTACCTCTTAAAAATTATGATTGCGGATGACGATGGAATATGTACCCCAGAGATAATTCCTTTTAAGGTCTATGGTAATATAAATTCTGAATATATGGTGTTCTTTCTTAAATCTCCATACGTTAATGAAACAATCAATTCAGCTACATATGGAGTTAAGATGCCTAGAGCAGGTACAGCAACCATGACAAATTTATTGGTTCCGATTCCACCACTTCCAGAGCAGGAACTAATAGTTGCAAAGCTAAATGAGTTGGTTCCTTATATTGACAAATATGATAAAAAAGAAAATTCATTGACAGAATTAAACAGTAATTTCCATGAGACACTTAAAAAGTCGATTTTACAAGAAGCAGTTATGGGTAAACTTGTTCCGCAGGATGAGACAGACGAACCTGCTTCTGTTTTATTGAAGCGTATCCGTGAAGAAAAACAGTGCTTAATAGCGGAAGGAAAACTCAAAAAAGATAAGAATGAATCCATCATTTATCGTAGGGATAATTCTCATTATGAAAAGATAGATGGGAAAGAGTTATGCATAGACGATGAAATTCCATTCGACATACCAAGTAGTTGGGTGTGGGCTAGAACTTCATCATTAGGTTC
>JAILRZ010000032.1 GCA_024697845.1 Eubacterium sp.
AGGCGAAACACTAAAAAAGATTTCAGGAATAGACAGTGTTTGGGGAACAATACAGTCTCAAGGTGGACTTTATATGTTTGGAAGAATATTACCTGTATGGCAAGTAATATTGATTGAACTGATATGTGCATTTACATTAGCATGTCTGGTTGGTGGATTGACATTTAAACTTGCGTCAAGAGTATTTAATCCGACAAAGAATCATCCCATGCTTTTTGAGAGTGCAATTATTTGTACCACAGTTTGTATAATGTGTCCGTCAATGAGTTTGTTGGCAACATTCTTTTACTTTCCATATGGTCAGACAAAACTTGGATTCTTAGTTGTTTTGTGTCGTTGGCTGAAACTTATCTGCTATAATTTGCCGTTTGCATATTTTTCGCAGATGTTTTTTATACAGCCTTTTGTACGTTTTGTATTTTCAAAGGTATTTAAGAAAGAGATTGAGGAGCATAAAGAGCAAAGCAGTTCTTCGGAAGAAAAAGGAAAGAAGCTGATGCCCCATAATGAGCAGGAGGCTATTATGGACGTTATTAAGAGAAAAGAAGAAATAAAAGAAGAGATTAAGAGAGACTAATGCAGGATTTTCTGAAAGAACAAATTGATACATATTGACGTTAAAGTGGATTTCGAAAAGATATTCCCTTTTACATTGTGATATAATTACTCTGAATAATTCAATTGTAAGTATAATGGAAAAAACTACACTTAAATAATTGATGTACATAAAGAATACACATGGATTGATTATTGTTTCAACTGTAAGGAGAATAAATATGGTTTACAAAGTATTGTTAGCAGATGATGAACAAGGATTAAGAGATATCACAAAAAAATATTTGGAAAAAAATGGATTTGAAGTTGTTACAGTTGAAAATGGTGCAGATGCCATAAAAGCTGTGGATCAGGTTGTTTTTGATATTATAGTCTTAGATATTATGATGCCAGAGTTCGACGGTATGGAGGTATGCAAATACATTAGAACAAAGTACGATGTGCCAGTTATATTTTTGACCGCATTGGATAAGGAGCAGGATATTATTCAAGGCTATGAAATCGGAGCGGATGAATATGTTACAAAACCATTTTCGATGCCTGTTCTTATGGCAAAAATCAATTCCTTAGTAAAGAGATATCATGGACTTACAATTAAGAATGGATTGATTACTATTGGTAATATTCAAATAGAACCAGCTAGAAGAATAGTATCAGTAAACGAAAAGACCGTTCTAATAGCTCCTAAGGAGTATGAACTTCTGATGTACTTTATAGATAATAAGAATCAGGTACTTAGTAGGACGCAGATACTCGATGCAGTATGGGGGTATGATTATGAAGGATATGATAGAGCAGTTGATACTCATGTAAAAAAACTTAGAGCAATACTTGGAGAAGAAAACCATTATATTCAGACTATTATTAAAGGTGGATATATTTGGAGGGAATAGTAATGAAAATTCAGTACAAAAAACTAAAAGCAAAATTAATAGTAATGGTATTATTAGCTGCAATATTAGGAAGTGTAAGTTTAGTCTTATACAAAGCAACAGAAATACAAGACGACTATATATCAAAAATGTACGATGAGAACTGTAACAAGGTTGACAGAGCTTATAGAAAAACATTGGCAATTGAGGACGAACGAAATGATAGAAGAGCACAGGCATACTTCTACAAAGAATTAGAAGATGCAGGCGGTAATCACCAAATTGGGTTTTACGCAGTGCTAACGGATTTGGAAAACAACATTATAGCAAAAACACAGAATATGCTTATGGTCGGAAATGAAAATGATGACACAAAAAAATATATTCTTTTAGGAGATCAGGTTGAAGAAAACTCAATTAAGCAGGATTTGCTACAATACATTCATTCTCTTGCAAAGATGCATATAAAGGGATACGAGGATGATTATTTTATATATCCAGAGGAGATATCCTTCGAGTGTTTGGCTCATGATTCAATACATACACTTACATTGCCAAAGGTTGATAACATGGCGACTGATGCAAAAGTGATTGATTATGATCTGGATGGAGGATATATTGAAACGAACGATAGTTTCTGTCACAAAAGTATAGTTGATGATGAAGCAAAAGAATTAATAGATGATGTTATGAATATGCAAAAGGATGATGATAACATCGAGTATGAAGATCGCAATATTTTCAAAACAACCATAATGATAAAGGACAATTATAATAATGGAGTAGGACTCTACAACGCATATGGAGTTGCTGTAATTCACCCAGTTGAAATGGCGATAAAGGAATTATTTTTAGGAATAATTGCGATTGTCTTAGCAACAGGAATTCTTATTATTATAATTGAATTATGGATTAATAAAACAATTAAAGTGCAAGAAGCTTATGATAAAATGAGAAACGAGTTTACAAGTGGTGTGGCTCATGAATTTAAGACACCATTAGCACTCATTAAATCATACACTGAGAATTGGGAATATATTGATGATGAGGATAAGCCGTTATACAGTATGAAAATCAATGAAGAAGTTGATAAACTAAGTGATTTGGTTACAGAGTTTCTTGAATTGTCAAGATTAGAGGCCGACAAAAAAACACTTAATTTAGAAACGGTAGATTTAATTAGCCTTTCTCAGACAGTGATTAATTCGCTCAGCCAGATTGCAGATGAATCAAATCTAGTGATTTCTTTTAATCATACTGAAGCAGAGGTCCTAATTGAAGCAGATCTTGAAATGATGAGAACAGTTATCCAAAACTTTACTACAAATGCCATAAAACATGCAAAGAAGGAAATAACATTTGAGGTAAAAAGCTCAAACAAGGGAACTAGACTTTCAGTTTCCAATGATGGTGAAATGATTGACAAGGAACAAATCAGAAAGATATGGGATATTTTTTACAAGGGAGAAGGGCAAAAACATAGTAGGTTAGGGAGTACAGGTGTTGGTTTAGCTATTGCAAAGAACATACTTATGCTTCACAAGTTTGAATACGGGTGCAATAGTATTGAAGGGCAGACTACTTTTTGGTTTTATACCAGGAGATATAAAGGGGACAACTATCAACTATGTAAATAATTTAGAGCTATTATATGTATTGAAGGGGATGATTCAAAAGAGTCATTCCCTTATTTTTAAGGAAAAGGATTAAAATATTGTTACTATTTAGTCATCAGAAAAGGAGAACACGAATGAACAAAAATTATTCAGAAGAAATGAATATGAGCGAAGGAACATTGCTTAACCAAAGAGAATCTATTAGAATAATATCAAGGGATTAGGTGCATCAAAAAATCACCGCAGTCCAAGTTGGCTGGGTAGTAGGAATGACGTAATTTCTTTATCGTTAAATCTTAGAAGATAATGAAATGACGTTTTTTATTTAGGAGATTTTTATGGAATGGATATGGTTGTTAATGGCAGGAGTGTTGGAAGTGACATGGGCAGTTGCCATGAAAGCGTCAAATGGATTTAAAGTTTTTATTCCATCAGTAATCACAGTTCTTGGTTATATTTTCAGTGCTGTATTTCTTGCTATGGCACTTAGGAAATTACCTATTGGAACAGCATATGCTATGTGGACGGGATTTGGAATTGTAGGAACGACAGTTTTAGGAATGATGATATTTCATGAGAAAATAACATTACCACAAGTAATATGCATCATACTTATCATAAGCGGGATTGTAGGACTGAAATTATTGGAAAAATAAAAACTTTAAATCCATTTGACGCTTTCATGGCAACTGCCCATGTCACTTCCAACACTCCTGCCATTAACAACCATATCCATTCCATA
>JAILRZ010000035.1 GCA_024697845.1 Eubacterium sp.
TCAACAGTTCAATTCGGATATTAAAAAAAGCGAAAATGAACTGTCTTTATTGCGCGCAGAATTAAAGAACAATGCGACTGCCATGAAAGGTGCAGGAGAGTCGACAAAACTCCTAAAAGAGCGTCAGGGCTTGCTTAAAAAAGAACTGGAAGCAAACGCCAAGAAGCAGGAAGCGTTGAATAACAAGCTGAAAGCAGCAGAGGATGTATTCGGAAAAGATTCTGACGAAGCACAGAAGTATCGGAAGAAATTATTAGATGCTGAAAATGCTCAAAAAGGAATGAAAAATGAATTAACACAGGTTAATTCAAAATTGAAAACAAATGCACGTAATTTCGGAATGTCTGCAGAAAAAGCTAAAAAGTTTGAGGATGCCACCAAAAAGGCGGCAGATATATCTGCAGGTGTCGCCACAGGAATTGCAGGAATAGCATTGGCAACAGCAAAACAGGCGGCAGACTTTGAAGATTCAATGGCGAAGGTATCAACGATTGCTGAAGATACGGAAGTAGAATTGAACGGAAAGATGTATTCCATGAGAGATGCAATCATGGCTCTGTCCGACGAGACAGGAAGAGACGCTAATGAAATTGCAGAGAGTGTATATAGCGCAATTTCAGCCGGGCAGGAGACAGCAAAATCAGTTCAGTTTGTCGCAGATTCTGTCAAGCTGGCCAAAGGTGGATTTACCGAAATGGAAAAATCCACGGATATTATTACTACTGCACTGAACGCCTACAATTTAGCTGCAGATAAAACAGGGATGGTATCAGACTATCTCATCACTACCCAGAATTTAGGTAAGGTAACTGTGGATCAGTTAGCTTCCTCAATGGGTAAAGTAATTCCAACTGCTAAAGCAAATAATGTAATGCTTGACCAGTTATGCACAGGCTACGTTCTTTTAACAAAGCAAGGTATCAATGCGCATCAGTCAACTACTCTCATGAAATCGCTCTTTAGTGAATTAGGCAAAACCGGAAGTGACACGGCTGTGGTCCTCAAACAGAAGACCGGAAAAAGTTTCCAGGAATTGATGAAGGATGGATGGTCTGTAACAGACGTGCTGAAGGTCATTAAGGAAGCAGCAGATGAACAGAATTTGACAATGTCAGACATGTTCAAAAAGACGAATTCTGCAACAGCTGCGAATGCTCTTTTTGACAAATCAGGAAAGAACTTCAATAAGACATTAAAGGAAATGCGTAAGTCAACCGGTGCTACAGATGCTGCTGTGGAGAAATTATCTACAACGAATTCCAAAGCACGTAAGACCATGAACAGAATCAAAAATGCTGGAATTGAAGTGGGAGAAACTGTTCTGACGGAATTAGAGCCAACTATTGATGATTTTTTTCAAGGTGTATCTTCTGGTGCTAAGTATGTAGCTACTCATTCTGATGAAGTGATTACGGCAATGAAAACTGTTGGAACAGTAGCAGCAGGAGTCTTTGCAGTCAATAAGATAGCAGGAGTTACAAAGTCTGTAATAACAGTAGGAACAGCTGTACAAGGTGTCTGTGGAAAAATAGGTACCTTAATCGGTGTACGTGCTGCAGAGACAGCGGCAGTTGAAGCAGAAACACTGGCAACAGAAGGATTGGCGGCAGCACAGGTACTAGCTTCCGGAGGATTGATTGTGGCCGGAATGGCAGCAGTGACAGCCGGTTCAATCGCTGTTGTAACTGCTCTCCAGGATACCAATGAAGAATATGAAAAAGAACGTGAAGAAATAGATAAGACAGTTGAAAAGCATAATGCATTAAAAAAGGAATTAGACAATAACAAAGAAGCACGTGATAAGAACATAGAATCTGTTGAAACAGAAGCAAAAAAGGCTGAAATCCTTTGGGGAAAAATCAAAGAATTACAAGGCGTAGAAAAGAAGTCTGCTAAGCAGAAAGAAAAGATGGCTGAACTGGTTAGCCAGCTGAATGAAATATATCCTAATTTAGGATTATCTTATGATGATGCTAAGGATAAGCTGAATAAGGAAAACGACGAAATTGAGAAGAATATCGAACTGAAAAAGAAGCAGGCATATGTTAATGCGTTGACAGCAAATTCAGAAGAAACACTGAAAGACCTTATTACTGCTGAAATGAATTTTGAAGACGTAGAAGCAAGGTACAATAAGGCAAAAAAGGCAAGGGATGAAGCAGAGGCAGCAGTACAGGCATTGTACGACGAAAGAGATGCAAAATTAGCGAAGACAAAAGGACCGGCATCACAGGAGTATTCAGACGTTAATTCTGAGTACGAAAAGAAATTATGGGATGCACGAAAAAAAGCAAGCGATGCGACAAGTAATCTTTCTCAAATCGCAAAGCCGTATAAAGAAGCAAAAAAAGAA
>JAILRZ010000098.1 GCA_024697845.1 Eubacterium sp.
AAACAAAGTACAGGAATTGTCTGAAAAATATGATATTCTTCCAAAAAAATTACGATTTCATATGATTGGTCACCTTCAACGAAATAAAGTGAAATATTTGGTTGGAAAAGTTGTTTTAATTCATTCAGTAGATTCTTTTAGATTGGCAGAACAAATTGAAAAAGAATTTGCAAAGAATGATGAAATTGCAAATATTTTGATTGAAGTAAACATGGCTCAGGAAGAAAGTAAATTTGGAATTACTTCTGCGGAAACAGAGGAGTTGATTCGTGAAATTGCAAAATTTCCTCACATTAGAATTCAAGGTTTAATGACAATTGCACCATATACTGATAATCCTGAAACAAATCGTGTTTATTTTAGAAATATGAAGCAATTATCGGTTGACATAAGCAAGAAAAACATTGATAATGTAAGAATGGATATACTTTCAATGGGAATGACCGGAGATTATGAAGTTGCTATTGAAGAAGGTGCTACAATGGTTCGTGTTGGTACCGGTATTTTCGGAGAGAGAAATTATAATATTACAAAATAGGAGAAAAAAATGTCAAAATTTACAGATAAAGTGAAAAACATATTTACCGTAGACTATGATGAATATGAAGATGATTATTATGAGGAGTACGATGATGAAGAAGAAGTGGTAGAACAGCCAAAGGCTCCAAAGCCAAAGCCGGAAAGAAAAACGGCGCCGGCTCAGTCGACTGCAAGATCTACGAGAACGACAACACAAAGTAGTCCTCGTAGTTTCCGTGCTTCCAGAAACAATAAAGTCGTTCCGATGAGAGGTTCTGAAATGGAGGTTTGCGTAATCAAGCCTACATATTATGAAAGTACTCGAGAAGTAATAGATACCCTGTTGGAAGGGAAGGCAGTTGTTTTAAATCTGGAAGGAATCAAATTAGATCTTGCACAGAGAATCGTTGATTCAGTTTCCGGCGGTTGTTATGCAATCGATGGAAATTTGCAGAAAATTAGCGGTTATATTTATCTGGTTACACCGAAGACGGTAGATATTACCGGTGATTTTCAGGAATTAATTTCTGATTCATCAGATTTTTCTTCTTATACCAGAAACTTTTAATTATGAATAAAGAAGAACATTTTTTAAGAAACAGATTTCTGGAATTAGCCAATAATGCTTATTCCAGAAATATTTATACAAACACAGATTTCTTGAATTTAAATGAACAAAATATTTTGCATCAAATGAAACAGGAATTTCCTTCCGTTCATATAACATTAACAGGAGGGAATGATTTTGCGGAGAGAAAAATTGCCATTTTTTCGCCACCGGAAATTTATTATGAATTGTCTGTTCCAATTGTGATGCTGGAGATTGCACCTATCAATTCCCAGTTTGCTGAAAAGCTTACCCACCGGGATTATTTAGGTGCTATTTTAAATCTTGGGATTCAGCGTAGCAAGATTGGCGATTTGATGCTTTTTGAAAATAAAACTATTTTGTTCTGTATGGAGGATATTGCATCCTATATTCAGGAACAACTATTTCGTATTCGACATACACAGGTACAAATTCGGCAGATTTTGGACGATTTTCAACAGTTTCGACCAGCCTTGGTAGAGAAACGTGGAACCATCTCTAATGTCCGGCTGGATAGCTTAATTGCCCTTGCTTTTGGAACGTCCCGAAGCAGCATTATTACCTTTATTCAAAGTGGAAAAGTATTTGTGAATGGGAAATTGATTACGTCTAATGGATATACACCAAAAGAAAAGGATATTATTTCTGTTCGTGGAAAAGGAAGATTCCAATTCGGCAGTGTTTTAGGGCAAACAAAAAAAGGAAGAAATTTAGTTTCAATTTATCTATATCAGTAAAGGAGGAATCTTATGATTTCAGCACTTAAGAATTTAACCAACAGAATTCCGGTTCAATATGAGGGGAAACCTTGTTATGATATTTTATTGACGGATTCCTTTCAGGAATTACCAAAAGAACTGGAAAAACTGAATATTGAAGACAGACGTTTGTGTATCGTTACGGAAACAACGGTTGGTCCATTGTATGCGGAAGAAATCAAAAAGATTCTGGAACCATTATGTAAATTGGTTGTGATTCATACATTTGAAGCGGGAGAAGCACATAAAAATCTGGATACGGTTCAGGGAATTTATGAAACTTTAATTCAGAATCACTTTGACAGAAAAGATTTACTTCTTGCTTTAGGTGGTGGTGTTGTTGGGGATATTACCGGTTTTGCGGCAGCAACTTACCTTAGAGGAATTGATTTTGTTCAGATTCCAACCACGTTGTTATCTCAGGTGGATTCCAGTATTGGTGGAAAAACCGGAGTGGATTTTCAGCAATATAAAAATATGGTTGGTGCATTTTATATGCCAAAACTTGTGTATATGAATATCAATACCTTAATGAGTCTGCCAAAAAGAGAATATTTGTCGGGAATGGGTGAAATCATAAAGCATGGATTGATTAAGGACCAGAAATATTTTCATTGGTTGAAGGATCATTATGAAAAGATTGTCAATCGTGATTTTGATACATTAAAAGAAATGTTATTTGTAAGTTGTAATATTAAAAGACAGGTCGTGGAAAATGATCCAAAAGAAAAAGGAGAACGTGCCCTTTTAAATTTTGGTCATACCATCGGACATGCCGTTGAAAAGTTGAAAAACTTTTCTTTATTGCATGGAGAATGTGTTGCCATCGGAATGTGTGCTGCAGCTTATTTGACATATCAGATGAATCGAATCGGTGAGGATGATTACCAAATGATTCTGGAGACAATCAATCAGTTTGAATTGCCGACCCAGACCATAGAGTTGCAGGTTGATGACATTGTGGATGCCACATTAAACGACAAAAAAATGGAAGCCGGTGTAATTAAATTCGTATTATTGGATTCCATTGGACAAGCTTCTATTTGTAGGGATTTAACCAGAGAAGATTTATCTCAAGGAGCAGAAACAATTATCGGCTAGAAGTGGAGTAGTAGAATGAAATTAAAACGAACAGTATTGTGGATTCAGTTTTTTACATTTATATTGGTTTTTACATTTATAGATCAATTTACAAAATATTTAGCAAGTAGCCGGTTAAAGGTAAGTGGAAAAGAAATCAAGGTAATTCCAAAAGTGTTATCTTTTTATTATTTGAACGGGGGAAATCGTGGAGCTGCATGGGGATTATTTTCAGGAAAAACTTCATTTTTAATCCTGTTTACAGTAGTTATTTTAATGATTTTATTTCATTTTGTGTGGAATATTTACCGGAAGATTGAGTTTAACTATTCGTTAAAATTAACCAAACTGATTATTTTACAGTATCTGATTGGTCTGATTATAGCAGGAGCAGTTGGGAATATCATTGATCGGGTACGGTATGGAGCTGTAATAGATTTTATACGTTTTACATTCATCAATTTTCCAATTTTTAATGTTGCAGATATTTATGTGACTGTTTCTTGTTTTTTGATTGTAATAATTTGTTTGTTTTTCATCTCTGAAGATGAATTTAATGAGATTTTTAGTTTTAGAAAGAAAAAGGGTTCGGTTCATGACGGAAAATAAGTTTATTGTAGATGACGAATTTCAAGATGTTCGAATTGATAAGTATTTAAGTCTTTTGTTGGTGGATTCATCCAGATCTTTTATTCAGAAACTGATTAAGGAAGAAATGGTTTTGGTGCATGGTTCTAAAGTAAAAGCCAGTTATAAAGTTCAGGCAGGTGATGAGGTGTCCATTACAATTCCAGAACCTGTTTCGGCCAATATCCTACCGGAACAGATGGAATTAAATATCATTTATGAAGATGATGACTTTTTAATTGTAAACAAAGATAAAAATGTTGTTGTTCATCCTGCACCAGGTCATTATACCGGTACTTTGGTAAATGGTCTTATGGAACATTGCAAGGACCATTTGTCTAATATAAATGGAGTTTTGCGTCCCGGAATTGTACATCGTATTGATAAAGATACAACTGGGGCTTTAATTGTATGTAAAAATGATTACAGCCATAATTTTATTGCAGAGCAATTAAAAGAACATTCCATTACACGAAAATATGTTGGAATTGTTGAAGGAATTATTAAAGAAGATTCGGGAACGATTGATGCACCGATTGGCAGACATCCGGTAAAGCGTATGGAAATGGCAATTAATGAAATAAATGGAAAGCATGCAGTTACACATTTTAAAGTGCTGAAACGTTTGCAGGGATATACCTTTGCAGAGTTTCAATTAGAAACCGGACGAACGCATCAGATTCGTGTGCATATGGCAAGCATTCATCATCCATTGTTGGGAGATGAAATTTATAATCATAAAAAAAGTAAGTTTAAATTACAGGGACAGTGTCTCCATGCAAAGACCATTGGATTTATTCATCCAACAACAAAGGAATATGTGGAATTTGAAGCACCGATTCCTGAATATCTAGAACACTTACTGGAGATATTGTCTTAAATGTAATATT